>DLVS01000709.1:0-8921 GCA_003445095.1 Verrucomicrobiales bacterium | reverse complement strand
GATGCAATGGCCGTAGTGATCGTCTCCCACCAAGCCCGCGAAAGCGGTCCGGGTTCCCCAGAGCGCCAGTAAATACGCCGCATTTGCTGCCGGCCCGCCGCCAGATTCCAACGCTTCCCCAATTTCGGCTTTGGAGTTCTCCAGGGGGAACCCGTCCACGAACAAACTCACGTCGTACGCCGCATGACCGACGCATAGGGCTTCGAGGTTCATGCTCGGGCCGCGGTGAGCAGGTCTTCCTTGAGGAGTTGCATCAGCAAATGTTCAACCACGAGGTGAATGGCCTCGGTTTGCGGAGTGGATTCCACGGGAACGAGGATCGAACATTTGCATTCGCGATGAAGTACACCGCCGTCGAATCCAACCAGCCCCACGGTCTGAGCACCTATCTCGTTTGCAAACCGCACCGCGCGGACCAAATCAGCCGAGAAGCCGCTGCCGCCGTGGACTGAAATGGCCAACACGACATCGTCCGGGGTCAGCAGTCCCCGCATTTGGTTTACGAAAACATCTTCGCGCGGCGCGTCGTTGGCCCAGGCGGTGTAGAGCGGCGCGTTGTCGGTTAGACAGTGCACATCGAAGGGGCGCTGGCCGTCGGGAATGATGTATTTCGCGAGATCACAGGCAAAATGCTGCGCGGTGGAAGCCGACCCGCCGTTCCCCATCGTGTAAACCCGGGCGCGTCGCTGATAACAGGCGAGCAGAATATGTTTCGCGGCAGCGATGGCCGCCCCATCCAACTCGTCCAGCAAACGCTTCGTTTCGGTCAGAAACGAGTTGATCCGCGGGAGTTCGCTAAGCTTAGTGTCCCTAGTTAGATTGCCCAGGTTCATCGTAAATAAATATCAATAGCTTCATCCCGTTTTTACCCAGTCTGCGCCGTCTCCATCTGCACGGGCCGGTAACCGCCGCGAGCTCTGAAATACACCATGAGTCCGCAGTAGCAGAAGAACATCACGGCAGGCAACACCGCCACCTTGCCGAGTGTCGCCTGGTTGTTGGTGATGCGAATGGTTTCAACTTGGGATATCTCCGCCGCTGGGAGGATAGCGATCTTAGTTTTGTCCAACGGTTGGAAGGAAAGCCCGTATTTGGTTTGCGGCGCTTCGGCCACCTTCCGGTGTATCACTGGGTATTGCGAAGCTAATCGCTGATCCAGGGACTTGTCTTGAAGCGTGCCCAAGAGCGGATTTCCCAAGACTCCCACCGAGATCATGCCCACCCCCGCGACGGCGCTGAGCGTCAAGGCGCCGCCCTTGGGAAACTGCTCCGAAACAACGCCAAGAGTCGTCGGCCAGAAGAAGGTCTTGCCCAGTCCGTAGCAAGTGGCCGCGGCAAAGACGATCAGAGGAGCAGCACCGGCATTCGCGAGCCAGAAGAGACCCGCCGAGGCGATCAATGCGCACACAGCGAGCAGCCCCAGAGGCGAAATGCGATGCACAATGGGCCCAGCACAAAAGCGCAAGGCGAACATGATCGCCGAAGTGTAAATCAAGACCCAGTTGCCAGCGTTGCTTCCCAACTCCTTCAGCACCGGCGTCATAAGATCGGCAATCCAACTGTCGGTGCCGATTTCGGTCGTCGCCAACAGGATCATGACCAGCAGCAAGAAGACGAACATCGGTCGTCCGAAACTGCGGATACGCCAGGCGAACAACACCGTCGGCCCGAGGGCAACGACCAGCATCGCGGCATTAGGGAGACGCCAGCCGAATACACGGAGGATTTCATCGACGGCGTAGGCCATGAACATTGAGACGATCAAACAGCCGGCCCAGCCGAACTCCTTGAGCATGTCAGTGTAGGAAACTCCGGCCGCCACGCGCTCCTGCACCGGGAACTTCTGCCCGAGCATCATCGCGCCATAAATCGCCACTGGGATGAGGTAAAGCGCCACTTTCCAGCGCCAAGAGTTCTCGCCACCGGCGGTGCCCAGGGCAATGGCGAGTAAGCCGCCAATGACCAGTCCTCCCGGCCAACCCGCGTGCAGAATATTGAGGTGATGGGTCTTGCTGTGCGAATACAGAGTTGCCGTGATTGGATTGACGGCGGCCTCAATCGCTCCACCCGCAAGTGCGAAAATGAACGTTCCCCAATAGAGCCCGTGGAAATCGGTGGCAGTGATCGTGACAATGGCTGACACCAGATGGGCCACGAAGGCGAACGCAATCGTGCGTCCGTAGCCGACACGATCGATAATGAGACTGAAGAGGATGATCGTGAGCGCCTGCGGGAACAGTCCGGCACCCTGGATTGAACCGAGCTGACTTTCCGAGAGGTTGAAGGTCACGCGCCACTCCGTGAGCAGAAAGGCGCGCACAACAAAACCAAACGACATCGCCACGAGGGCGATGATGCATGCGACGAAGAGGCGAGTCGGCCTCGGCGAGACCGCGGTTGAATCGGGGGAATTCATGGGGGCGATAGAACGGAGCGGAGGAACTTCAGCCCTTTCCAGGCAATCTCGTCGCGAGTGGGTTCGATTCGGCGCCAGATCGCGGCCGCCCGTGCGATTGCTTTCACGTCGGCCGTGAAAGACTCGATAACCACATCGCCGTCGTAGCGAATCGCTCGCAATGCGGCGGCGATCGACATCCAGTCGATATGATCGTTGCCGGGCGTGCCGCGATCACAGCCACACGCATGGAAATGCCCGAGGCTCGAGCCCGCCCGGCGAATGGCAGCAGCCGGATCCTTCTCCTCGATGTTCATATGAAACGTATCAAGGTGGAGCTTCAAGGCGGGGCTCCCGACGTCATGAATCATCTGCAAACCTTGCTCACACGTGTTGATGAAATCGGTCTCGAAACGATTGATCGGTTCCAGCGCGACGACTCTGCCACGGTCCTCCGCGTAACCGCATAGTTCGCGGAGATTCCGCATCACTGTCTTCCACTGCCGCCGCTTTTCCGCCGGTGGCACCGCCTCCGTCCGCCCGACAGTAGAATAGACGACCCCAATCAAACTCGGGCACTCAATCCGCACCATGAGATCCACGACGCGCTTCATAAACTCCACGCCCGCTCGCTGCTGTCGTTGCGTGCCGCGCAAATCTTTGTCGGGCCCGAGGCATGGCGTGACCGATCCGCACACCAATTGGTGCTGGTCGAGCCGGGCCTTCAGCCGTTCCGGGTTAACATGCGCCAAGTTTTCTACCGATATTTCAACGGAATCGAACCCCCACTGCTTGAACTTCCGAAAGAGTCGAGTGCTCGCGTCGGTGAAGGGGCAACTGAACAAGAACGTGTTAATGCCGAAACGCATGACTCAAGGAGTGAGAAGGACACGAGTGGGCGCTTTCCCCTGATCGATTGCGAGACGAATCCTGGGCCAGACGGATGCTCCTCCGTTTCTTAACGCAATTTCGGTTGTGGCCGACGGCGGCTTTTCGTTCCACTGCCTTGCCTCCACCGGTCGGACCGAATCGGTTCGACTGGGTCCGGTGGTCCCTCATGTCACCTTGGCTAACCTTGTTGCTGCTGCTTGCGAGCGTCGGAGTGACCTTTTGGATCTGGCGCCGCGAACGTGCGGCTAAATCCGATCTCGCGGAGTCGCGTCGAGAATTGGAGGGTTTGCGACATGCTCAGCGACTCCGGTTGGCCGAAGAGGAAACCAAGCAACAGGCGGTGTTCAATAGCATGGTCGAAGGTCTATTGATTCTCGATGAACGCGGCCGCGTGCAGTTCGCCAACCCCGCCTTGGGCCATTTGTTTTCTCAGGAACGGGATATTCGGGGACAGACCCTCCTGGAGGCGTTTCGGCTCCATGAACTGCAGTCGCTCGCCCAGCGGGCGGTGAGCGAAGGCCGGGTTACTGGAATTGAATTGCGCCTTCCCGGTGAAGACGCCCAGGTCGTCCAAGTGAACGCCGCCGTCGTTCGTGATACCGAACATGCGCTCGCCGGGACCATTCTCGTCTTCCACGACCTAACCCGAATCAAGCAACTAGAGCGGGTTCGCCAGGAATTCGTCGCCAATGTCAGCCACGAGCTCCGCACTCCTCTCTCGTTAATCAAGGGCTACGTGGAAACCTTACTCGACGGCGCCAAGGACGATCCCGCGGTGTCGACCCGGTTTCTGCACACGATCGAAAAGCACGCGGACCGGCTCACGTTCTTAATCGATGACCTTCTGGCCATCGCTCAGCTCGAGTCAGGTCAGGTAGCGCTCAACCTTCAGTCGCTGGACTTGCGTGACCAAGCGGAACAAGTCGTCAACGATCTCTCGTCGCGGGCCGCCGAACGCCAGGTCACGTTGCGAAATGAAATTCCCGCAGGACTGTTGATCCGGGCCGACGGAGATCGGATTCAGCAGGTGCTGTTCAATCTAGTGGACAACGCCGTGAAGTATGGACGCCCCGGCGGGGAAGTACGCTTGGGGGGACGCGCCGACGGTGGCCAGTGGATCGAAGGCTGGGTCGCGGACAACGGCCCCGGAATTCCGGTGGAAGCACGCGAACGCATTTTTGAGCGATTCTATCGAGTGGATCGGGCTCGCTCACGCGAACAAGGCGGAACAGGTCTAGGTCTGAGCATCGTCAAGCACATCATCCAAAGCCATGGCGGCGAAGTGCACGTGGAAAGCACTCCGGGCCAGGGTGCGACCTTTTCCTATACGCTCCCCCAGGCGAATGCGAGCGACTCACCGTCCCAATAGCTTGCGGAAGAAGTCCGGATTGTTCTTCGCCAGAAACGCCAGAAAAACAAAACACAGCACCACCACCAAGAGTGCCAGTCCGTACGATACCGTTCGAAACAACTTAATGCGCCGCTGGAATGCTTCCGCCTCGATCTGCTGTGAGGACTTCAAAATGGCCAGTTGCTCCTCGACCACGTTGGGAGAGCGGGATGGATTCGTAAGAAAACACAGCAACCAGGCCGCCGTCGGATCCATGAATGTTGCCTTGGAAGAGGCGATGCGATCCGCCGGGGCCGCCACAAACCCACTGTCGCGCCAATAATTGGCATCTTCTTGAGTCCAGATACTCTGGACTCCCTGATTGCGAGCCACGATCTGAATTCGCCGCCACATGGCGGCTCGGACGGCGTCTGCATCGATTCCTGCTCGCATCGCCTCGCTATGGAGCAAGGAGTCGGCTCCTTCGATGAGCAGTCCGATAGCGCCGGCGAGCTGACCCGACTCATCGGTCGCCACCTGAAACTCCGCGACGAAACGGCCCAGATCCTCGTGGGGCAGGCCGGCGTCTTTCCAGAGGGTTTCCAACTCGGGAAGATCCTCGGGCGTGGCGCGACGCGCGTTGAACGGGGTGGATTCCACGCCGGAAACCTACGGGGCCACGCCCCAGGCTGACAAGCAGGCCGACAGCCAGCTTTGGCGCACGGCGGCGGGGCAGTGGCTGGCGATACCTGCCCCAGCACCACCAATTCCACGTCCAAAACCCACCGGCCGAGGTTAGCTCTTTCGCCAATCACGGAATTAGGCTTCCACGCCCTCCACGCCCTTGCGGAATGCAGAATAACATCGCCCTCAGAAGTGGAATCTTCTTAGTTTCCCCAGTTCATCAACCTCGCGGACAACTGGAGGGTGTTTTTGCCACGGGAAGGAGCGCCCTGTCCGGGTTGGTAGCCCTTGAACGAGGTCGACTCATTCACGAAGTTTCGCATGCATCCCGAAAATCACGAACCCAGCCAGTACTCGCTTGACCTCGGATGCCGCTGGTTGACTGGGGCCGAGAACCAGAACCACTTCCTACCTTTGCCTTCCGCTCGTCCAGAAAGCACCACCCGGGCCCTAATCCCGAGTTTTGAAGAGGACGGTGAAGATTGTGTAACTGCGGAGCGCCGGCCGACGGGCTGTTTTCGGCGTCGCGCAGCGAACTTCGTCCACGTTCTTTCTCCGCCGCCCGTCGTGAACAGGCGGGCTCAACGAGGTCCGGGCGCCATGCCTGGACCCACATGCCGGAGGCGTCCGCTCCTCACTACCATTTCGGAGTTCGCGCTGACGCTGGCGGCTTGTGTTTCCGCTTCGGTCTTTGCTGAGCCCTCCCCCTTGGTCTGGAATTCCGGCCCCGGCTATCGTTCGGCCCCCCTGACGGTGCCTTCCACGGGAGCTGCCGGTTTCACGCTGATGCCTACAGTCACGACGGGGGTCACGTTTACGAACTGGCTGACCGAGGCGAGCATCGCCGACAATCGGCTCCTGGAGATCGGTTCCGGCGTGGCCTTGGGGGACATCGACGGCGACGACCGGGTGGACATCTACTTCTGCAGATTGGACGGGGACAATGTGCTCTATCGGAACCTCGGCGATTGGAAGTTCGAGGACATCACGGTCAAGTCGGGCACGGCCTGTCCCAACCAGTTTTCCACCGGCGCTGCGCTGGTGGATTTCGATGGCGACGGGGATCTCGACCTGTTGGTGAACAGTCTGGGCGGGGGAACTCGGGCTTTCCTGAACGATGGGCGGGGACGCTTCGCCGAATCGAGTGATACGGGCACGGCGAGAGAGTTTGGCGCCACTTCGATGGCGCTCGCTGATGTAGATGGAGACGGCGATCTCGATTTGTATGTCGCCAATTATCGGACCGATACTATCCACGACAGCCCACGCGGTGTGAAGATTCAGACGCGGGTTCGTCCAGACGGAGGCACGGAGATCGAACCAGCGGACCGTTTCCTCGGATTGAAGACTCCCGGAGGCGGCCAGACCGTGATTGAAAAGGGCGAACCAGACCTCCTGTATATCAATCGCGGCGCAAGCCGGTTCATTCCGACACCTTGGAACGTGGGCGTCTTCACCGATGAAGACGGTGTGGCCTTGAAAGGTCCGCCCACTGACTGGGGCTTGGCGGTGCTCTTCCGAGACCTGAACGGAGACGGTTTGCCCGATCTGTATGTGTGCAACGATTTCGTGAATTGGCCGGACCGAATCTGGCTCAACCAGGGTGGGAAACGATTCCGGGCGGCACCGCGCACCGCGCTCCGAAATGTCAGTCTTTCCTCCATGGCCGTGGATGTTGCGGACGTCAACCGCGACGGGCACGACGACATTTTCGTCGCCGACATGCTGAGTCCACAACGGGAACATCGAGCGTGGCAACGGCCTGACACTCTTGCCGGAACGGTCAACTGGCCGTATGACGACCCGTCTTTCCGACCTGAGGTCACCCGGAACACGCTCCACCTCGCCCGCGGTGACGGGACATTTGCGGAGATCGCGCAGCTGGCTGGAGTCAGCGCTTCAGACTGGACCTGGGGCGTGGCTTTTCTGGATGTGGATCTTGATGGTTGGGAGGATCTGCTGTTGACGACTGGCAGTAACCACGACGTGCAAGATGTGGATGCCAATGTAGAGATTGCCCGAGGTGGGGGTTGGAAAACTCGGGAACGACGATTGCAGGATTGGCAACGTCTACCCCCGCGACCGGCACCGAGCATGGCGTTCCGAAACGGGCACGATCTGTCTTTCCAGGACCGGAGCGCTGCGTGGAGCTTCAACCAAATAGGAGTTGCCCACGGAATGGCGCTCGGCGATCTCGACAACGATGGTGACCTCGATGTGGTGATCAATTGTCTGAATGCGCCCGCCCGACTGCTTCGCAATAATTCCCCGGCACCTCGAATCGCGGTACGATTGAAAAGTGCCACCAGAAATACGCGAGGTGTCGGAGCCCGCATCAAGGTCACCGGTGGTCCAGTGACACAAACCCAGGAAATGATTGCGGGCGGTCGTTACCTTTCCAGTGATGACACCCAACGGGTCTTTGCCAGCGGCACGGCACAAGCGCTGGACCTCGAGGTGATCTGGCGGAACGGTCGCCGTAGCTTCGTACGGGAAGCTCGTCCGAATTACCTGTATGAAGTCATCGAGGAAGGAGCAGCGCCGGTGGAGGCTCCGCCGATTCCGGCGGCTCAACCGTTGTTCCAGAACGTCAGTGACAGGCTCAATCATATTCATGTGGATGAGCCATTCGACGACTTCTTCCGGCAACCCTTGTTACCACGAAAACTTAGCGCCCTCGGACCGGGAGTCTGTTGGGCTGACTTGGATGCCGATGGCGATGATGACCTCGTGGTCGGGGGCGGCCGCGGCGGACGGTTGGCGATTCTCCGGAATAATGGCCGCGGCGGCTTCAGCCAATGGACCAACGCTCCGCAGTCTCAGGCCAACGCCTGGGATGAAACGGGTGTGGTTACTTGGCGGGGCGCCGACGAGATAACCCGGATCGCCGTCGGGGAATCCATTTGGGAAGGCGATGCCACCAACGCCGCGCCGTTCCGTGCGGTTAGACTGGGAGAAGGTGGCGCTGCGAATCCCTGGCCGCTCATTCGTTCCGAATCGGCGACGGGTCCGCTGGCGCTGGCGGACGTCGATGGCGACGGTGATCTTGATCTCTTTGTGGGCGGTCGGGCCATCCCCGGGCGATATCCCGAGCCGGCAGGCTCGCAGATGTTTCGCAACACCGGCGGCACGTTTGAACCCGGTCAGTCATTACTCAATCTTGGGTTGGTCAGCGGCGCTGTCTTTACTGACCTCGACGGCGACGGAAATCCGGACCTTGCGTTGGCGTGCGAGTGGGATTCACCACGGGTCTTTCGCAATGACCACGGGCAATTCAAAGAGGTCACTGCTGCGCTCGGGCTGGCGGAGCTGAAAGGTTGGTGGAACGGGATCACTTCTGGAGATTTCGATGGCGACGGGCGCATGGATCTCTTGGTTTCAAACTGGGGTCGCAACGGACGCACCGATCTGGCATCAGGAATGGATCTGCCGGTGTCACTCTTTTACGGAGATTTTGCGGGGAATGGCGGCGTGCAAACCTTGCTGGCTTCTCGAGATCCCACTTTGTCCTTGGTCACACCTTGGCGGGAGTTTTCCAAAGTGAAGAAAGCGATTCCCGCGGTGGGCGAACGCCTCCTCGACCACCACGCCTATGGCCGGGCCAGCGTTGCCGCGGTGTTG
>DLVS01000122.1 GCA_003445095.1 Verrucomicrobiales bacterium | reverse complement strand
GTTGATATTGAAAAAATCCACGAAGCCGGACTCATCTCCGACGACCAACTCGCCGCGATCATTGCGCACTTCAAGCTCAACCGGGAGACCAACCGATTCCTGATTATTTTGGGAGTGATCGGAGCGATCTTGGTTTCCGCGGGAATAATTCTGCTGGTGTCCACGAACTGGGACTCCATTCCGTCGATGGTGAAACTGACCGCGGGCCTGGTGTTGTTAGTCGGAGCCCACGGACTCGGCCGATGGCTTGAGAGGCGCGGCGGCTATCCCGCCCTCGTGGAGGTTTGCCATTTGTTAGGAGCGGGGATGTTTCTCGCCAACATCGCCTTGGTTGGGCAGGTCTATCATTTGTCCGACCGATTGCCGAATGCCTTCCTGCTCTGGGCGGCGGCGCTGACTCCATTCGCGTTCATCTTGCGATCCCGGGCGCAATTCATCCTCTGGTTGTCCGCCGTCGGCACGTGGCTGGCGACCGAGCTCGATGAACCCCGCAGTTGGCTTTATTTCGGTGGGTACGAACGGGCCTGTCTCGTGTATGTCATTCTTGGCGTTTTGCTGGCTGGGATTGGGCTGTTGATGCGCCGGAGTCGGTTTCCGGAGTTCGCTCCACCGACGGAAAAGTTCGGTTTGCTGATGCTACACCTCGCGTCCTTTCCGCTGACCATCGGTTTCTTTTATCGGCCGCGCGAACTCTCGCCGGGTGCGATCTGGGTGCTGACCGGAATTACTGCCGCGGCGGCGGCGGTGTGGCTTTGGTCCACGCTCCGATCACCCGTTGTTGAGGACCGACAGTGGCGTTGGGTGTGGGCGGCGGCCCAAGTTGGAATTGTGGTATTGGCCTGGGTGGGCCTGCTCGTTCAACACGAGCGGAGTTGGAACGACTTTGCCGGCGGATTTGGCCCGCATTGGATCGCTTTGCCTGCGCTGTTCATCTTCTGTCTGTTGCAAGCGCACTTGGGGGTCATGCGACGCAGCCCATTTCTGGTAAACCTCGCGATGGTCTTCATTGGGATTCATCTCCTCAGCGCTTATTTTCAACTCTTCGGCTCGATGGAAACGACCGGTCTCGCCTTCGTGGTGACCGGGATCGTCTTGATCGGCATGGCCGCCTACTTAGAGCGCAAACGCCGTTCGCTCATCCGCCGGATGCGAGCCGCCTGAACTCGCAGATTTCGTACTCCCATGAAAAACAAACTCCTTTTCGCGGTGGTGGCGCTGCAATGCCTGTGGGTCGTGGCGACCGTGGCAGTCCAAGAAACCAAACTTCGCCGCGCGACGATCGTGCGCCTCGAAACTCGGCCAGTGGATCCTCGCGACATGCTGCGCGGTGACTACGTGATCTTGAGCTACGACATTTCCAGGCTGTCGAGAGACCTCTTTCCCCAGGGGACTGACCTTCGTTCCCCGTACAGCAAGACCGTGTTCGTCAAGCTAGTCCGCCAGGGTCCGTTCTTCGTGGCCGCGGCCGCGTCGTTCGAACCCCTCACCGGTGATTCGGAACACCCAGTCCTTCGGGGCAAGGTGCCATATTCCTGGGTCCCCGATTGGCAAAGAGAACAAGCCAATGGACCTTCCGAGGTTGCGGTGGAGTACGGATTGGAGAAGTACTTTGTTCGGGAAGGCACGGGCAATCCCCAAGGCAAATTGACCGTGGACGTGGCGGTGCCCGCGTCAGGCCAAGGGATCATCCGCCAAGTCTATGTGGACGACAGACCGTACGCCGAGGCGATGAGGAAATGACCTGGGAAACCGCAGATGGCCTCAGATAACCGCAGATAAGACATCGCTGGAAAAGATTTGGAGTGATCGTTGAGCCTCACCGTTACCAGGTGCCGGCCCTCAATTGTAAATGCTCAATGATCAGCGGTTCAACTCCCGTTTCTGGGATGACAGTCGACCACCCGCGGCCGTCCTCTACTTACTACCCGGCTTGATCGCGGGCACTTGAGCCAAATCGGGCGGCAATTGATCAGCCGGAAACGTCTCCACCTGTAGCCGGATCAAGCTAAACGTCGGCACTCCCAAATTCACGGTCCCGTCCGACCGGTCGACCACCATCGCCACTCCCACGATTTGCCCTTGGTGTTGGCGAATGATCTCCATGGTCTCAAGCACGCGTCCACCCTTGGTCACGACATCCTCGACGACCAAACATCTCTCACCAGGCGCTATTACGAACCCGCGACGGAGCACCAGCTTACCCTCCTCCTTTTCGACAAAGATAAAACGTACTCCCAATTGGCGCGCGACTTCTTGACCAATCACCAATCCTCCCATTGCCGGAGCGACGACCGTGACGGCTCCCAAATTGCGAACACGGGCCGCCAGCGCCGCGCCGAATTTTTCGACCAACGGCATTTGTTGCAACGCGAGCGCGCATTGAAAGAACTGTCGGCTATGCAGTCCGCTGCGGAGAACGAAATGCCCCTCCAACAACGCACCAGTGGAACGAAATAATGCCAAAGCTTCCTCAGTCGTCATCGGCGCTAGGCTGGGAATTGAAACGCCGCGGGACAAGGCGGATTCAACCGAACGCCGGAGTCGGTACCGCAACTGACGGTGGCGATCTATGGGGAGCGCACGCCTGGCAGTGTTGGTCGGGGCGCCCTGTCCGGACCTTCGTCACGAGGCCGACACGAGGACTGCTTTCTTCTAAGCCGAGCTCAGATCAACCTCAGGCTTTGAACATGACTTCCGAACCGACCGACGCAGTGCCAGTTTGGAAACCCGTCCTCTTGGGCGCGCTCGCCGGGGGTCTGGGGTGGGGAATCCGGGGACAATATGGGCACGAAACCGGCGCGATGATCGCCGGGCTGCTGGTTGGTCTGGTGCTGGCGCTCCTGCTTTGTCCGAGCGGCCCCTCGTTGTGCGTGGCTCGGGCGGTGGCCTGGGGCACGATCGCGATGGGCTTTGGCGGCTCGATGACTTACGGACAAACGATCGGCCTTACCCACGACGCGCCACTCGTAGGTAATCACGCGGCGCTGCTTTGGGGAATGCTCGGGCTCGCGATTAAAGGCGGACTCTGGATTGGGTTCGGCGGCGCATTCCTCGGGATGGGACTTGGCGGACTCAATTATCGGCCGCGCGAAATGCTTCTGTTGATGCTGGCCTTGCTCGCTTTGTGCGCTGCCGGAATCTGGGCTTTGAATGAACCGTTCAATCCAACCAGCAAAATCCTGCCCCGATTCTATTTCTCCGACGACTGGCGCTGGGAGCCGAACGCCGATCTCAAGCCCCGTCGTGAAGTCTGGGGAGGATTCCTGTTTGCTCTAGCGGGCCTCGTCGCCTGGCTGCGTTGGATCCGCCGCGATCCGCTTGGGCCTCGTCTCGCACTCTGGGGTGTCCTCGGTGGTGCGTTGGGATTCCCCCTCGGCCAGTGTCTCCAGGCTTTCCATTCGTGGAATCCCGAAGTCTTTCGCACCGGCCTCTGGGTGACGCTCGACCCAGTGCTGAACTGGTGGAATTTTATGGAAACCACGTTCGGAGCCATCATGGGAGCCACGCTCGGACTTGGACTCTGGCTCAACCGAGGGCGAATTGCCTTCGGAGCGGCACGCGAAATTTCGACGCTCTCTCTTCCGGTCGAGTTTGCACTCGTCGCGGTGCATGTCGCACTGCTGCTGGCGGTCGAATTCTTCGACGTGCCGACAATCAACGTCGTGTACGACTTCGGGTTGGTGCTCGGCCTGATACCGGTGGTGGCCATTGCCGGCGGTCGTTGGTGGCCTTGGCTTCTGGTCCTGCCGATCACGATGCTGCCTATCGCTGGCAAGACGATTCGCCGGTTGGTCTATGAGGAGCATTCGGTAATACCCTTAGTTGGTTGGATGGCTTACGGAATCGTGCCTCTTTTGCTGACCACGGCGGCGGCGGTGGTGTTGGCTTGGAATTGCGATCAGCGCTCTCCCGCCAATCAATGGCTGAGGCCGGTTCTGCTTCTGTGTACCTGGCTCTACTTCAGCTTGAACTTCGCGTTCTTCCAATTCCCCTGGCCGTGGGCCACGTGGACCAGTCGAACACCGAACGCAATTGTTTATTTCGGTTGTGTGATCGGGCTGACGGTCGCCGCTCTGTGGCGACGAAAGGGAACATAATCTTCGCTTCTTGCGATAGGCCCCGTCCGCAGCCCTGGCGGGGAGGCACAGTATCCTGAAATCGTTTTCAGTCCATTTCACGCCAACCCGCCGTCATCGTTCCACCGTGAACGTATAATCCCAGTCAGATCGGCGCTGGCCTTTTTGACGCCGACTGAATTCGATGCCGTCACTGTCATGATTGTCTTCACCAATGCTATAGACCACATACCCGTTTGTAAGTGGCCGATATCGCAGCGGTTGCCCGTCCATGGGATCCGGCGGAATCACAGGCAAGAACTCAGGCACAATCGAATCCAACGACTCCGGAAGCCGGTTCGTATGGACGAGACGAAACCGTTCGACGGCGCACGCAACCGCGGCCGCCTCGAGAATCGCCGTGCTGCGAGCGTCTTTGGCCGCTGTGGATGCTTCACCGGCGATCATTCCCGAGGCCAAGGGTAGGTAGTTCGCGGAGAGACGTCGTTGGGTTGCTTCGGAGATCGTCTCTGCCCCTCGGAGCCGCTCAGGGAAAGGCCGGCGTGCATTGAGTCGCAAGTCGTCCAAGACCGCCAAAGCCACCCCGTAGTCGCGCCGATTCATTCCCATCGCGACGTACATCCAAAGACGCGCCGTCCCAATGACCTCGCTCATTGACGTTCCAGCCGACGCACCAAACCACGCCACCGCGTTGCTCGCCGACATATGCCGGATTTGATCGGCCATACAAATTTCACCGACAATCGACGCGTAGAAGTTCTGATTGGTTGCGGCGCGATGGAAGGCGGACTGAAGCTCCCTGAGCTGTGAGTCAGAAAGGATTCCCCTGCTCAAGACGTGTTCTGCGGCGCCGGTTGTCATGGTTTCGCAGGCCAAACCAACCAAACCAGAAATCAGCACCGGGTCGTGGCGCAGCGTCTGCCCAACGCGTAGTCCATCCAACAGCGCTCGACTGGCCCGGTCCGAATTGCCCTGATCCGCTGCCAGCAAAGCTTCGAGGGCCAAAGCCTGCGCCGAACGTTTCAGCGAGGGCAGGTGAGGTAACAGGGTGTTCGCCCCGGCCGAAAGGTTGACGGGAAAGCGAACCCGGGGCCGTTGAAGTGCAGCGTGGATCCCTTCAAGGGATTCTCGGTTGTCCGCCACAAGTGCTACCATGCGCGATCGCACCGGTTCGGCCAGCGCTTGACCTCGCGGTGGAGTCGCCGCGTGCCCCACGAAGGGAAGATTGGTATCTGTGTTCGCAGGTAGGCGCAAGCTGGTCACCGCGTCCAGCAAAGGGATGGCGATGTTCTCGTCTGCTGGCACCGCGGCGTACCAACGATCGAGTTCGGCCGGCGTGGTTGGCAATCCTTCCGCGCGCAATTGGGCCAGTCGGCGCGTTGTCTCGCTGGCGTCGCGTCTCCCAGCGACGCCTAGGAATACCGACACACCGACCAGCATGGCGACCACCCATATCCAGCGGCGACGGCGGAGACGCGGTTCTTGAGGACCCAACACAGGTAGATTGGACGAGGCATCAGCGGATTTGTCACGCACACGCGAGCCTACTTGATTCTCCTACTTGGTGGACGACGGACAATTGCTAATCGGGAAGACTTGGAGCTGCCGAGGCTAATCTAGACCCTAGAGTTCGCTTGGTTGCCAACAATGCTCCCTGCCTATCGGATTCGCTCCGGACGCGGCTTCGGTACGAGTTTCTCAGACACAGCGCGCCTGGGCCGCTGTGTCGATTTCGAGTCGGGTTGTTGCACTCGAGCCATGAATTCTGCCTGCGCTCGCCGCGGATTGACACCCTTGCGCCGGGGCGGGATCGAATAGCTGCCATCGGGATGTAACTGCCGTGCCTTCGTATTGTCCTGGAGCTGCGTTTCCAGGATTTCGCCGACAATTCGGTCGCGCAACCGGCCATCTTCAATGGGAAACGCCACTTCGATCCGTCGGTGCAAGTTGCGCGGCATCCAGTCCGCGCTGCCCACGTAGACCTCCGGCTGGTGCGCATTGTCGAAGTACCAGACCCGAGCGTGCTCAAGAAACCGATCCACGATACTCCGAACCCGAATCCGTTCACTCAATCCCGGCACTCCCGGACGCAGGCAACAAATGCCCCGGATGATCAAATCAATTTCCACTCCGGCCGCGGCCGCCCGGTACAGCGCGTCGATCACGGGTGTGTCCACGAGTGCATTCATCTTGGCAATAATGCGCGCCGGCAGCCCGGCTTTAGCGTGTGCGGCTTCTCGATCGATCAATTCCAACACTCGGTTCAACATCTGAAACGGCGCGACTACGAACCGTCGGGTTTCTTGCGGGCGACAAATCCCCGTTAAGAGATTGAACAGATCGGTCGCATCCGCGCCAAATTCCGGCCGGCAGGTCAGTAGTCCGAGATCGGTATAGAGGCGCGCCGTGCTCGGATTGTAGTTGCCGGTCCCCAAATGCACGTAACGACGAATACCATCCTCATCGGCGCGAACGACCAGGGCGACTTTGCAGTGGATTTTGTAGCCCACGATTCCGTAGATGACGTGGACGCCTGCTTCTTCAAGCGCCAGCGCCCAACGAATATTATTGGCTTCGTCGAAACGAGCCTTGAGCTCGACCACCGCGGTCACCTGCTTGCCGTTCTTCACGGCATTCATCAGCGCGCCGACGATGCGAGGGTCGCCGCCGGTGCGATACAGGGTTTGTTTGATGGCGAGCACTTTGGGATCGGCCGCGGCGGTTTCGAGGAACTCGACGACGGAATTGAAGCTGTCGTAAGGATGGTGCAGTAGAATATCGCGTTCGCGGAGGACCGCGAAGACATCGGGTCGGTCGCGCAGAAGTTTGGCCGTCGGCCCAAAAAACGGCGGATCACGGAGTTCATGGGAATGGTCTCCTTCGATCACCGCCATGAGCCGGGTGGGATTCACCGGTCCATCCACGACGTACAGGTCTTCCTCCGTCAATTTCACGTGCGCCAGCAAATCGGCTCTGACCTCGGCCGGGCAATCGGCCGATACTTCAAGGCGAACGGCCGCACCCCGTTTTCGTTTGTCGAGTTCATGTTCCACCGCCCGCAACAGGTTCGGCACTTCCTCTTCGTCAATGTAGAGCTCGCTATTGCGCGTCACGCGAAAACTCCAACATCCCTCGATATCCATGCCCGGGAACAAGTCCGCCAAGTGTTGCGCGATGAGATGGCTTAGGAAGACGTAATCGTGTCGGTCATCGGCGCGCGGGAGTGACACCAAGCGCGGAAGAGCCCGCGGCACTTGCACGACCGCCAGCCAGCGGCGGAGTTGACCGTGAAATTGCCCATGCAACCGAACGATCAAGTTGAGCGACTTGTTGAGCAGTTGCGGGAACGGGTGCGAAGGATCCACCGCGAGCGGCGTGAGCACGGGCGAGACCTTATCCCGATAATACGCCGCCAACCATTCACGGTCATCGGCGGTGAGATTACTGGGGTCGAGAAAATTGATCCTGTGCTGAGCCAAGTCAGGCACGAGCTGCTCGCGCCAACAACGATAGGCGTCGTCCACCAACCGTCCGACACGCGGCCGGACTTGGGCGAGGGTTTGGCCGGCGGTGAGCCCATCGGGACCCCGTTCCGTGACGCCTTGGGCAATGGCCTGTTTCAATCCCGCGACGCGGACTTCGAAGAACTCATCGAGGTTCGAGTTGACGATGCAGAAGAACTTGAGGCGCTCCAGCAGCGGGTTGCTGGGATCGAGCGCCTCCTCGAGCACGCGCTGGTTGAATTCGAGCCAACTCAACTCGCGGTTGAAATAACGGCTTGGTGCTGTCGGGGCCGCAGCCGGCTTCTGTTTTGCCATAGTTGGGAGACCGAGCGTATCGGCCACCGTGTTTCAAGCCAGTGACAATTGCGCGGCTCGGCGATGGCCGCCCGGAGCATTTCGAAATACGGCGTCAAGCCTTCCGGCCAGCCCGAGCCACCTCGGGTGCCTCATGCTGTTCTCGGACGGAGGTTCTCCCTCTGCCTTGCAACTCCGGGAGGCAGGAAGAGGGGCGGGGTGAGGGAAGCGTGCCTTCATCCGCCCTTCCGCTAACTCGGCATGCCCGGAACCCATGGAGCTGGCACCCGGTTGAATGGCGTTGTTCTACCTTCTCGCGCCACCGCGCTCAGTTCGGTCGGTTCTTCGGCAACAAGCTCGGCTTCAAACTGACCGCGCTTTCGCCTCAGCGCCGCAGCCATTCCAATTGGCCGATCGGAACCTCATACAAATCTCCCTTCTCCTCCTCGGAAGAAATAATCAGGTTCGGCCCGTCGAAACAGATGGATTCACAGTCTCCAATGTTCCGGAACGGCAACCACCGAATAGATCCGTCGAAATACGCATCCGAATCCGGCCTCACTTCGAACAACCAGATGGCGTCATACGTAAGCACCGCCAGTTGGCGACCGTCGGGTGTCGCGTCCGCCGCGGTGACCTGACCCCGGACGTCGAATTCGTCCAGCAAGGTCAGGACGTTCATCTCGAACGGTTTTAGCGAATCGAAGCGATATAGCTTGGTGTGTTGATCGCTTCGGTGCTTGGTCAGCAAGTACACTTTCCCGTGCGCGAAAAAGATCGCTTCGGAATCAAAGTTCCGCACGGGAGAAGGCCACGCGGTCTGGTCCGGATACCGGAAGAACACTTTCTTCAGGACGCTGATGCGCGCCGTCCCGGGGTGTGGTTCTTGAACGAAGTAGAGGCAAAAGTCGCGGCGGTTGTTCGAATCTCGGTTGCCAATGTCGCCGATGATGAGGTGGCCTTCGTCGTCCGTCGCGAGGTCTTCCCAGTCCACATTGACGGCGTCAGGAATTCTGATCCCGTCCAACGCCTCATGGTCTTCGCCGCGATAGATGCTGCCATCTTTGTGAACCGGAAAGATGCGCGGCTCATCCCCGGAGTCATTGAGCGTCCAGAACAAGTCTGGCCAAAGGCGACTCTTCACCATGCCGGAAGGCTCAATACTCGCTCGGGACGCCAGCGACGCGTAAGGCTTCAGTTCGGCAGGCGGACGTTCAGGGATCGCGACGCGCTTCACCTCCGCCCGAGCCACTGAGCCGGAGAGGAGCGCGATGGCCAATCCAAGGCGAAGATCAGCAAACGGAAAAATCATGGGCGGCGAGACTACTCAGCCGGCCGGCCGCGTCCACCGTCAGTGCGCCACAACGTGCGGGCCGCATGCGTTATTTATAGCGCGATTTCCTCAGGATCACGTTGCGGTTCTCGACCTGAGTCCGAGCGACTTTGACCCTTCGCCCCCAGCGTGTCGAATGGCGCTAACCGTCGTGGAGTAATGTATTCCTCTACTGTTGTCTGGCTGCCGGACGGGCAACCCCAATCGTTGCCCGGTTTCGACCGGCTGAAGCATAGCTGTCTGCGCCGTTGCGCAGCGCGACAACGATGAAAGGGCACCTCGATAAATCTCCCCGACCTCCCCGACCTGAAGCTTCTATTTGCAGCCTTGACTTCAAGCAAGGAACCCGCGTCCGCCATCACGGGGGAACTTCAACAGGCTGTGCAACACCTGAGCGCGGCCCCAATTGTCAAAAAGATAGATCCATTGCTTCGTATCCGTCCCCATTGCCTCCAGACCCCGTTCATCAAGGTTAGATACGGAGCGCAAAACTCCCATTCGGCGTCGGTGACATCACTCGGATAAGCAACTAATCTTCGTAGTGCCACCCCGGCGATTTGCCCCAAGCCGGTCCCAAAGTGTATCGTTATCGTTAACATTATAACCTACGGTCCCTGACAGGCTCTATTCGTGGTGCGATTTGAGAGCAGCGTTATCCAAACGGAAACCACCTCTAGCCTCGCACGGACATTGGAAGGCCATCTTCCTTATTCTTTTACCGCTTGAATTTGTGACCAGTCGCTTGACTTTATAAGTGGGAACCTCCTCGACTATATGCTTATGAAGTACTTCCTCAGTCTGTGCCGTCCCGGTAAGCCACGGCCCGGCGGGACCCTGGAGCCAGGAGGTTTCATATTCGCCAACTTTGAATGTGTTGCCGCGCATGAAGGCGATGCGCGAATTCAAATCAAACTGATTTCCGAAGCAGTAAGCATACTCACCGTACTCTGACCATGACTTACTCGCAGATCCATCACATAGAATCCAGCCATGACCCGGTAAATAGAATTCACACCAGCAATGGGCGGAGGCGCCAATCCAGAAACCACAGGCGGTTCGTGCCGGTATACCCATATTTCGTAGGCATCCGACTATCAGGAGGCTAAAACCGCCGCAATCGCCCCGCTTTTTATCCAGCACCTCCACTGAGGTGTGGCCACGCATATCTTCTGCTCCATTTTCAGGAAAGGTGTATGTTACATGTTTAACAATTGCCTGAAAGATTTGTCGCGCTGCATCGTATGGTTGTAATTTAGTGCGGTACTTTGCCCCCAAGACCTGCTTAACGAAGTTCGTTATTTTTGCGTTGTTTGACTCGATTACTGATTCAGGTTGCGTATAATATGTAAAGTCATTACCCTCAAGCGCCTCGAGTTTAGCCCACGTTGCTTTTCGAAGGTTACTACCATTAACACGCTGATTATTGACTTCGACAATAAAGTCCTGCTTAAAGACGGTCGATTTTGCGGCAACCTTTTCTATCTCCCAAAAATACAAAGGCCAGAAACGATCCGCCGTCGCAAGTAGAGGTTTAACTTCTTCATTATATATCCCGGAGACGTTGGCAGTACAAGAACTCGAAGCCATTGCCTGCCAACTAGCGGTGGCAGGCTGAGCCATCATAAGCGCCATTTTGCTGATTTGGCCTTTTGGTTTGAAAGTTATATTAATCTGTTGGGAGCCTTTGATTCGCACGGTTTCAAAATAGTCAACTGAATTGGCTGGGGCTTGGGGCCTTAAAATGCCTGTAATGTTCTTCTTCGTGGTAATTTCTAAATCGGATTGTTTTGAACTTTTGTTTACCAAGCCACCAGTAGATAAGTCCGGAATCTTCGGTTTTGCTGGGCTTTTGTTTGGGTCAGCACCGCCTGCGGTGCTAAAGGGGTCTACTTGTATTTGCCATGGTATTTCGCCGTCAAGCGGTATACGTCCGAAATTATGAGTTATCGTCTGAAGTCCTGTCTTCGATTTCGAAACCAGGACGTTCTTGTTCAAGTTGGCTAGATCGAACGTTACATAATAATCTCCCAGCGGCTGCCCCATGACCTTATATTTAAACGTAAGTTGGTAGTCTTCTCCAATCAGTGGTGTGTATTTCGCGACTCTTTTCTTGAAGGAACGGCTTGTATAGGCATCGACGATTATGAAATTGTAGGCTGGCATGTGTATGTCTCGTTATTGGTTGGGCTTAACCGTGAAGGATAGTGATAGGAATGTGGTTCTTGGGTTTTAGCGGAGAGGGAGGATTGGTTTGGTTCGTAGGACTTTTCCAACGCTGTGTGGCAGCTGGTTCGCGGGTCAAGTGCGAAGGGGAGCCTTCTTCAGAATGTTCAGAATGTCAGGGATGTGGAACTCATAGAAGCTGTGGCGTGTCGGGACCGTTTGTTGTGGGGGCTGGGGCAGCTTGCGACACGGTTGCTTCCGCCGAAAATCTTAAAGCTCTCACGTCTCGAATGTTTCTCTGGTAGCGGGGGCAAATCCGGTTGCGTAAGGCAACTCCGTCGTGACTGAAGTCAATTTGGTTTCCTGGGCTCGCCCAGGAAACAAGGTGAACCCAACGACAACCAGCGAAGGTCGGTGTTGGCTTGCAGACCAAGGCAATCACCAAACCAAGGAACGAGATCGAGGCCACAGTTCCCGACTTGCTCGCCTCGACCGACGCCTGGTGGCGAAAGTGACGTTTCGATTGATCTGAAACGGCAATCGAGTCGCCCGACCGCCACGTCAGCCCCGCCACATCCGTCCGCGCTGATGGGATGACCGCACCGCTCTTGGCCATGTCGAAGGTGGGCGAGCCGGTCTCCTCCAATCCCGAATAGCCATTGGAACTTTCCCAACGCGGACACTTCAACGATTTAGATCGCGAACGAGACGATCCGATAGATTGGATTTAAGGCGGCGGAAGACGTACCAGCCAGCTAGCCAAGCAACGGCAACAGCACCCACAACGAAAGCTGTTCTTTGATTCGGA
>DLVS01000121.1 GCA_003445095.1 Verrucomicrobiales bacterium | reverse complement strand
AACGACCGGTCGACATTGGGTGCTGGAAGGTAACTATTGTTGCCGGCTTGCGACGCTCGGATCGTGGCCGTTCCCTGGGCGACGATGGTTACGGTGTTGCCACTCACGGTCGCTACCGAAGGAGTGAGACTGGTCAAGGTCACTGGGAGCCCAGAACTCGAGGTCGCGGTGACGGTGAACGGCGGATTCCCGTACGTCCGATTGGCCGGAGCAGAGAAGGTGATCGTCTGCGACGCCCGAATCGGGATGCTAAATGCCGTTCCATAGCCGCCCGTCCCGCCCGCGGAGGTCGTGCCGTAGAGAGTCGTGCCAGAGAGAAGGAGCGTGGGATACGGGTTCGCCCCGTCGTTGCCTTGAAAAGTCTTCAGCACAGTGAAGCCCGTTCCTCCGGACTCCAGCCGGTAGATCGTGCCCACCCCGCCGGTGCCTCCTTGCATCGCGGTACCGAACAAGGTCGTACCCGAGACCACCAGGCCTGAGTAGATTTTGGATCCTTCCGTGGAAGAAAAAGTCTTGAGCACCGAGAAGCTGGTTCCGTTGGTCCCGATTCGGAAGACCGTTCCATTACCACTGGCACCGCCGCTAACGGTGGTGCCGTACACCATGGACCCCAACAACACCAGGGGTGCCTGGGGATTCTTACCATCGGTGCCGGTAAAGCTTTTCAAGATGGTGAACCCGGAACCATTCACGCCGACGCGGAAGACAACTCCGTTACCGGTCCCGCCGCCAATCGTTGTTCCATAAAGCGCCCCATTGGCCACGAGGAGGCTCGCGTACGGACTGGATCCGTCCGAGCCGAGGAAACTCTTGAGCACAGAAAAACCGGAGCCGTCCGTGTTCACACCGAACACCGTTCCGTTGCCAGTGCTGCCACCGGAAAAGGTTATTCCGAACAAGCGATTCTCCGACAGTGCCAAGCTCGCCCAAGGGCCTTCGCCGTCGCTGATTTGGAAGTCCTTCAGCACCGCGAATCCAGACCCGTCGGTATTGATTCGAAACACCGTTCCGGCGTCGGCGCTCCCACCGCGGTAGGCCGTGCCAAACAGTGTATCGCCCGAGAGCACTAGGCTTTCGTAGGGAAACGCACCGTCGCTCCCGAGGAAATGCTTGAGAACTGCAAAGCCGGTGCCATCGATGTTAACCTTAAAGATGGTCCCGTTGCCGGTATTCCCCCCACTGACGGTCGTCCCGTAGAGCGTGTTGCCGGAGATCACGAGCGTGGACCAAGGAAATGATCCATCAGTACCATTAAAACTCTTCAGCACGGCGAACCCAGTGCCATCCGCATTCACTCGGTAGATCGTTCCGCCGCCGCCGGAACCTCCACCCGACGTCGAGCCGAATAGGACATTTCCCGACAGCACCAGACCGGCGTACGGGGTGAGGCCATCGGCGACAATGAAGTGCATCAGATTTGCAAAACCGCTCCCGTCGACGTTGACCCGGAAGAGTGAACCGTTGCCGGTGCTGCCGCCTTGGTAAGCGGACCCGTACAATGTGCCGTTCAGCAATATTAAGCTCGAATAGGGGCGAGCGCCCTCGGCTGACGGTAAATCCCGCAACAGCGCAAAGCCCGTGCCGTCGGAATTCACTCGGAATACGACGCCGGAATTCGAGGTTCCACCCGCGGAAGTCGTGCCGTAAAGCGTTGTTCCTGACACGAGCAGGCCGGCCCATGGGCTCGACCCATCGGTGCCGGAAAAATTCCTGATCACCCGAAAATTCGTCCCGTCGGAGGCCATCGCAAAAATGGTGCCGCTGCTGGAAAGGCCTCCGGAGGACGCCGCTCCGTACAACTCACCGTTCTGCACGGCTAAACCCGCGTTGGGATTCACTCCGTCGCTGGTCGTCAAATGACGGAGCACGACAAACCCAGTTCCGTCCGGGTTGATCCGATAAACCGTTCCTCCGTTGGCTTGCCCGCCCTGGAAGGTCGTACCGTACAAGCTGCCAGAGAATTGGACCACGCCCGCGTAGGGGCGAGTTCCATCGGCGGCCGCGAAGCTCCGCAATACTGCGAATCCGGTGCCGGTGGTGCTCATCCGAAATAACGTACCGGTTCCGCTGGCGCCGCCGGCCACGGTGGTCCCATACAGCAGCGTGCCGGAGAGTAGTACGGCCCCGTACGGATTCGCGCCGTCGGTGCCACTGAAGTTTTTGAGGACAGTAAAGCCGGTCCCGTCGGTGTTAATCCGAAACACCGTGCCCACTCCGGCTGGCCCGCCTTGGAATGTCGTCCCATACAGCGTGTTGCCGGATAGCACCAAAGTGGCGTACGGATTTGAACCGTCAGTACCTTGAAAGCTTTTGATAACCGTAAATCCGGTACCATCCGCATTGACCCGAAACACCGTTCCGTGGCCAGCGGTTCCTCCCTTCTGTGTCGTGCCATACAAGGTTGTCCCCGAGGCGACGAGCCCTCCATTCGGATAGGTTCCACCGGGTGCCGTGAAGTGTTTAAGAGTGGTCAGAATGGGAACCTGGGCCTGAACCACCGAGGCACTAAGCAAGATTAGGGCGAACCAGGTCGATAATTGGGAACAAGCGAGCGTGACATTTGAATGGAAGCGAGAAGGCGCAGTAAAAATATTGAAGTTCAGTCCCGCACCCAATAACCCACGGCACCGCAGGCGGAGGTACGAATGTTTCAAAGATGGCTGCATAATAACGCGGTCGTAGGTACGACTGATTGGGCGAATCGACTCTGCCTCGCAACTTCACAAAGGGCAAGTTTCAAGCCAGAAAGATCTCGGCGAGGTTTTCGTCTGGAATCCTCAAGCAAAGCTTCTTCCTGGGACTATCGAGCCCCATTAGGCGCCCCGCGGAGCATTTGCTAGCCCACACCAAACCCGCCGGTAGCCCGTTGCTGGCCAGCGCAACGCCCCCTCCGCGGCGCCGAATAAACGTGAGAGACCGGCGCGACCTTACCGGGTACTGAAACAATCTGAGCCAAGATGATCCCCAACGCGACCGGGATGGGGCGTATTTCCTTGTGAAAACATGCTGAACCCCAGCTTCGCCAGATTGCGAATCGAATCGTTCAGACGGATACACTCGGAGGATTCTCATTCGTCACCAATGGTCTCCGGCGCAGTTCCTCTCGATTCGCGGCTCCTGCGACCGCGCAGTTTGCAAACTTTCCTCTAATAAAGTCTTCATCGCTGCGTTATCACACCAGCACGGAATGGAGTCCGAACCCCAGGTCACCGTCGCCAGGTTTGATGATGCCGGGCGTCAAGAGTTCCTTCGGCAGAGCCTCGAACAGTTCGAGGCCCCGTTGGTCCGCTACGCGTTCAGCCTCACCGGTGACCTGGAAACGGCGCGCGATGTGGTTCAAGACACGTTTCTTCGGTTGTGCGAACAGTCGCCAGACGCGGTGGACGGACATCTCGGTCCGTGGCTCTTCACCGTCTGTCGCAATCGCGCTCACGACGTGCAACGAAAGGCTCACCGTATGACTCCTTTGTCTGAAATCGAACTGGATCACCAGCCCGCGCCTGGGCTCAGTCCCGACGCCGCGGCAGTTGCGAGCGACGCTGCCGATCACGTCGAAGGCTTGCTGGCCGACCTCCCGCGCAACCAACGCGAAGTCGTGCGACTCAAGTTTCAGCATCAACTCAGTTACCAAGAAATTGCCGCAGTGACCTCCCTCAGTGTTGGGAACGTGGGGTTCTTGCTCCACTCCGCGCTCAAAACTTTGCGCACGCGCCTAGAAAAGCTCGATCGTTCCTCTCCTATTCCCACCGTCTAAGTTTTTTCCGAATGCCGCTATGAAACTTTCTCCCGATTCCCCTGAACTCACGGCTTACGTCCTCGGCGAACTATCCGAAAGCGAACGCGCCGAGGTCGAAACCGCACTCACAACCCAGGAGGAACTCCGAGCCGAAATAGCCGCCTTGCGGGCGATCAGCGCACAAGTCGCTCGCGAACTGGCGGCCGAACCCGTCGTGGCTCTCTCGGATGATCAACGGACTGCCTTGCTCGAAGTCGCCGCTAAGTCAGCGCCACCAGAGCCGGTAGCCGAACGTTCCGGGAAACGACGCGGCAGGCATGAAGTTGCGGGCCTGTGGGGGTCCCTGGCGGCGTGGCGTCACCAACTCATTTGGATGACTGCTGGAGCCTGCGCTTTGATGCTCACTTGGGCGCTGTTTTGGCCGCAGCACGTTTCAAAAGGGAAGGTCTCGGAATTGCGATATCAGGTCCAATCCCTGGCTACGCCTAGGGAGGAGCTGACGGAGGAGCTCACGGAACTCCGTCAAAAAGCTCCCGAGGCCGTCAATCAACCCGCCCCAACCCGACTCGCGGATCTTCCGGAACTTACCTCGGCAACCGGCATTGAGCTCACTCCCTCAGCAACCCCGGCCTCGGCAGCAGTGGGCTTACCCGGGCAAAAATTGGAGGCGAACGTGCCGGAAGGTCTCGACACTGCCAAAGATTCGTTCGCTTTGGCTCCGTCCAAGTCACCTTACGCGATGGACCCGACGCTGGCGCGCCGTTACGGACTTGCTCCCGCGCGACAGGGAGATCCTGGATTCAGGGTGCAATTCTCGGCTCCATCGGAACCGACTCAAGAACGCCGACTAAACCTGGCTCGCGGTCTCGATGAGAAAGAGCGCCTGGGACGATCGGTCGCTGAACCCGAGGTTAAGCTCCACTACTATAGGGAATTGGAAAGCCGCCTCCCGGAACAGGGGGTTGGAGGATTGCGCGGCGGCGAGACGCCCGGAACGGAGAGTTATGGTCAGATCACCGACAACCCGTTCAAAGATCCCCTCACCGACCCGCTTTCAACTTTTGGCCTCGATGTGGATACGGCGAGCTACGCCAACATCCGGCGGTTCTTGCGAGAGGGATCGGTACCGCCTCGCGACGCTGTCCGGCTGGAGGAGTTGATCAATTACTTCCACTACGACTACCCCGCGCCGCGTGGTGACGAGCCGTTCGGCAGCAGCATCGAAATTGCGGATTGTCCCTGGCACGCCGGTCATAAGCTAGTTCGGGTGGGTTTGCAGGCGATGACCATTGCCCGTGGCGACCGGCCGCGAGCCAACTTGGTTTTCCTGCTCGACGTCAGCGGCTCGATGGAACCAGAGAATAAACTGCCGCTCGTGAAGCGCTCCTTGCGCCTGCTCCTGGACCGTTTGAATGAACGCGACTCGGTCGGAATCGTCACCTACGCCGGGGAATCGCGCGTCGCCCTTGAACCGACGGCGATCACGAGTGAAGGCCGGAAGCGGATTGTTGAGGTGATCGAAAGTCTTCGCGCGGGAAGCGGTACGGCCGGCGCGGCGGGAATCGTAAGCGCGTATACCATGGCGAAGAACCGCCTCGACAAGGAGTGCGTGAACCGCGTCATCCTTTGCACCGATGGCGATTTCAATATCGGCATCACGGATCCGGCGGCGTTGCATCAACTCATCACGGATCAAGCCAAATCCGGAGTTTTTCTGAGCGTGCTGGGCTACGGCATGGGCAACCTGAAGGACAGCACGATGGAGCTCCTCGCCAATAAAGGGAACGGCAATTACGCCTACATTGATTCGTTTTCCGAGGCCCGCAAAGTATTGGCCGAACAGCTTGAAGGCACGCTCGTCGCGGTTGCCAAAGACGTCAAAGTGCAGCTGGAATTCAATCCGGCGCGAGTCGCCTCATACCGCTTGCTTGGGTACGAGAATCGCATCTTGCGCGACCGCGACTTTAACGACGATACCAAGGACGCGGGAGAAGTTGGCGCCGGGCATCAAGTCACCGTGCTGTATGAAATTGTGCCAGCGACGGCCCGCTTTGTCGGAACCGATCCGCTCCGCTATCAGCCGTCCGTTGAGTCCGACTCCACTCCGCGGCGTCTCAAGCCTGGCCACGGGGATGAGCTGCTCACGCTCAAATTGCGTTACAAGGCGCCAGACGGTGATCAAAGCCAGCTCGCCGAAACGCCCGTGAAGGACGTGGATCGGGAAGTCGCGCAAGCCAGCGCTGATTTCCGGTTCGCAGCGGCCGTCGCTGGTTACGGCATGCTCTTGCGGAATTCTCCGCACAAGGGCGATCTGACTTGGGATCAAGTTCTACGCCTTGCCGAACAAGGACTGGGTAACGACAAGGAAGGCTATCGAGCCGAGTTCGTGGACTTGGTTCGTCGCGCGCAACAGTTGAGCCGCCCTTGATGCGGGCGTGTCCTGGGGAGAACATTGACGCCCCGCCCCCCAGCCAGGAGAGACACTGGAAACCTGTCGGTGGGCAATTTTGAGTTGCAGCACTGCGACCGGCGGCATCCTATTGTCCAAGTTTCAACGAAGCCCCGCCTCAATGACCGCACTTCATTCTCGTCAGACTCCTCCCGTCCAGATTTCTAGCTTGATCCTCGGAGTGTGCGCCGCATGTGCCGTTCACGCTGAATTCACTGATGACTTCAACTCCGGCAACGATGCTGGCTGGACTCACTATGAGCCGATCGCCAGTTTCGGCGCGCCAGTTACTTACAGTTTCCCTTCCGGCGGCTACCAAATCTCAGTCGCGGGTTCGCCCTTGCCTTTGGTCGTGGGTCCTGGCCGAGGGGGTTCCTTCCGCACGGATTGCGTCTTAACCGATTTCCAACTGAGCTATGACTTAGTGGCGTGGGGCACCACGCCGGCGTTCGCCGGCGGGTTCGCCCGCGTTTCGGATCTCGGGGTCGGCACTACCGATGGCTATGCCTTGGGTTTCGATTTCTCGGATAACACGCTCTTCATTAGTCGGGTCCGAAATGAGGACGTCGAAGCCGTGGTCGCCTCGACCGCCGTGGCCGCACTCGACCCCTCACACCAATACCAACTGACGTACTGGGGTGTCGGTACACAACTGGCAGGAACAATTCGAGATCTGACTGCGGGTGTGGATTTGGCGACCGTGAGTGGGATTGACGACGCGTATTCCGTCGGGATCGTCGGACTAGGCGTGGTCGTGCAAAGCTTGTCGCCCGGAATTGGGGGAACCGCCACTTTCGACAACTTTTCAGCCTCCGTTCCGGAGCCGTCGTCCTGGGTCTTGATGGTCGTTGGCTCACTGGCCTTGGTGGGGTGGACGCGCCGCTCAAACCGTTAATCCGGGATTTCGCCGCTGCGGGAACCAAAAACAACCGCTTTACACTGGCCGCCGCCCTCGCATTCTCCGCGCCGATGTCGGTTGTGACCTTTAAGGCGGGACTTGGCGCGCCAGTCTCGCCCTCAGCAGAGACTCCGTTCGCCGCTCGTCCTTACCCCGCTCTCGACGAAGCGATTACGCGCTCCCAAGCGTATTTACTTTCGGAGCAAAAGCCTGAGGGTTATTGGGTTGGCGAGCTTATCGTCGATGTCACTTTGGTGGCCGACATGGTCGCGTTTTACCACTGGTGGAACCGAGTTGATCGCGATTGGGAGCGACGCGCGGTCCATCACATCTTCTCCAAGCAGCTTCCCGACGGCGGATGGAATATCTATCCGAATGGCCCGGCGGAAGTGAACGCCACGGTAAAAGCCTACCTTGCCCTCAAGTTGGCCGGGGTGCCACCGACAGACCCGCGGATGCTCAAGGCCCGGGAGATCGCGTACGCTCTGGGTGGCGTGCCGCGCATGAACACGTTCTCGAAGCTGTATCTCGCGCTGCTGGGTTTGGTCGGCTGGAACCATGTCCCGACCATCCCGTGCGAAGTCCTCCTGATCGGTAAATGGTTTCACGTCAATTTTTGGGACATGAGCAATTGGTCCCGGGCGATGCTGATTCCTCTGGCCATCATCAACCACTTCCGCCCGACCCGGCCGCTCAAGAACGGGGTGGATTTGGACGAGCTTTATCCAACCGGCAAATGGCAGCTCAACGAGTCGCTGCGCCCGCGCTATTTTGATTTCAGCCTTCGCAACGGATTTCTCTGGCTTGACCGGCTTCACAAGCTGGCCGAGTGGGTGGCTCGGCGGAGGCTCCACCCTTTCCGCGCCCGCGCTCTCAAACGAGCGGAACAGTGGATGCTCGAGCGCTTCGAGGGCAGCGACGGCTTGGCGGCAATTTTTCCGGCGATTCTCAATTCTCTGATCGCCCTCAAGGCGCTGGGATACGCTGACGATCACCCGCAAGTCGTACGCGCGCACGGGGAGCTTCTCAAACTGATGCACCATGAACCCGATTCGGTGCGCATCGAGCCGTGTTTTTCGCCGGTTTGGGATACGGCGATTGTCGAAATCTGCCTCCGAGAATCCGGGGTGCCGGCTGATCATCCTAAGATCAAGGGCGCCGCCGCTTGGATGATGAACAAGGAAATCCGCTTCCGGGGAGACTGGTACCACAAGAATCCGGTCGATGTGGAGCCGTCCGGCTGGGTGTTCGAGTTCGAGAACAAATGGAACCCCGACGTGGACGACACGGCGATGGTGCTTCTGGCCCTGCGGACGATTCCGACCGACGACCGAGCCCGCCGCGACGCCTGTTTCGAGCGCGGGATGAAATGGATGTTGGCCTTCCAATGTCGCGACGGTGGATGGGCAGCGTTCGACAAGGACTGCACTAAGTCCATTCTCGAGAAGGTACCCTTCGCCGACCACAACGCGATGCTGGATCCCGAATGCGCCGACATCACGGCACGCATTCTGGAATTGATGGGGTACGAGGGGTACACGCTCGACAACCCGCAAGTTCGAGATGCCATGCGATTCCTGATGAAGACTCAGGAGAAAGATGGCTCGTGGTTTGGGCGCTGGGGTGTGAATTACATTTACGGAACTTGGCAAGTGCTCCGCGGCGTCAAGGCGCTGAAGGTAGATATGGATCAACCGTGGCTTCACCAGGCGCGTGAATGGCTGTTGAAGGTACAGCAGCCGGACGGCGGTTGGGGTGAACGGTGCAACACGTACGACGATCCTATTTTCAAAGGCACGGGACCCAGTACTGCCTCGCAGACCGCATGGGCCGTCATGGGGCTTTGCGCGTTTGGAGATCCTGAGGATCCCGCGTTGATACGAGGAATCGAGTACCTGGCCAAGACCCAGAATGAGGACGGTTCCTGGACCGAGGACGAGGTCACTGGCACGGGGTTCCCGCAGGTGTTCTATTTGAAATACGACATGTACCGAAACGCGTGGCCATTATTGGCATTGGCGACGTATCGAAAGCTATTGCGCGGCGGCGAACCAGGTGACGCTCGGGCGTGAGGCCTGGCTCAGGGAAGTTGATTTTCCAAGAGTTTTGATGGCACCTGCCGTCATATGGCGATGCCCACCTCAGGTGACCGGCGAAGGAAAGGACTCATCGAAGGAAACTCGCTCGATCGCGGTTAGGGCGGTCTGTCGCGACGCATTATAAAGCTTCCGCCCAGACCTTTCGAAGGCCGCCCGACAGAATGCAAACGCGTGGGCCTGCTGCGCCATCCGGGGCACCGTCCAAGTTTCTCCTGGCTTGCGATAGTCCGGATGGAAGTGGTTTCGTTCACCGAGCGATTGCAGTACGTCGCCGGACTGGCTGGTGGCACCTGTCGCAACACCACCCGCAAAAAAAAAGTCCACTCCGATCAAATACACCTGAGTGCAGCCCATCGCGTAAGCCAACTGGATCTGGTCGATCACCACGGAATAGCCACCACTGTAAAGCCCATGCGACGGATCCGATCGCATCTCGGCCGGCTCTCCGATCTGCCAGTCCGTGATGCGTCCCCGATAATTGTAGAAGAGGGATCGATCCTGGTCCTTCAGAAGATCGTAGGTCAACATACCGTGGATGGGTTGTGCCCCACCAAAATCGGCCCCGAGAATCGCGTCCCGGTTGTTCTCCGCTACGAGGATGTCGCACACGGAGTAGTAAGTGGGCCGCCACGAGATCTCGTCGAAGGCAAGATAGATCTTGTTGCAGGCGAAGGACACCACATTACCCAGCCGATCCAAATCCGTTGGTCTTAGGCTGGGTCCCATGCCCACGACTACGGCGGTGCGTCCCGCGTGGCGGTCACGGAACTCTCGGAGTGGCCGGCTGCGCTGCCACTGCTTCATTCTCAGTGGCAACGTTTCGATGCGCCTGCCTTCGCGCCAAATGCGACGGACGATCCGGCTAGCCAGCGGCCGCTGTGTCAATGCCCTCAGTTCTCCCATTGATTGGATCAGTGATAGGAATTTGCGTTTTTGCCTTTGGACTTGGTGGGCCAATTCCCGCAAGCGTTCAGTCACCAGAAAAGCGTGGCGACGCTCGGCGGAGAGGCACCCGACGGAAAAAACCTCAATCACCGTTCGGTTGGCAACGACAAACTCGTCTAGAGACATAATTTGATTGGGTGTGGTGAGTCGTCGGTCACTAGTAAGAGTTGAGCGTTGGCTGACGTCTCGAACCTGTATTGCCAGGGCCTCGCTATCTGTGGAATATCGGCTCGTGAATCGATCAGAGTTTTTGCGCCGGTTTGTCGTTCTCGCTGGTGCGGCTGTTGCTGGTTGCGCGACGCAAACGTCCTCCAAAAAGAAAGTTAAGGAGGTTCGAGTTCTCACTTACAACATCCATCATTGCGAAGGACGCGATGGCCAGGTGGATTTGATGCGCACCGCTCAGGTGATTCGAGAGTCGAACAGTGACCTGGTGGCTCTCCAGGAGGTGGACCGCGGCGTCTTGCGCACTCAAGGTCGCAATCTACCCGCCGAGCTGGGCGCGCTAACCGGTTTGACACCGTTGTTCGCCAATAACTACGCCTTCGACGGAGGCGAGTACGGCAACGCAATCCTGACCCGGTTCACGGTGAAACGCTGGTCCAACCTGCATTATCGACCGATCCGCGAAGGCGAACAGCGTGGTCTGCTGCAGGCGGTCGTGGACGTGGATGGAACCGAAGTGGCGTTCCTCAACACGCACTTGGACCATAGGCCCGATGACGTCGAACGCCTCGCCAGCGTGGACGAAATCGAGTCTGCGATCACCGTTTACGAGGCAATGCCCCTCATCCTCTGTGGTGACTTCAACGCCTTACCCGGGAGTCGGGTGTACGTGCGACTCAGCGAGCGCTTCCGCGATTCTTGGCGGGTCGCAGGCCGAGGCGCAGGCGACACCTATCCCAGCGAGAAACCGGTTAAGCGCATCGACTACGTCTGGCTCAGGGGACCGCTGCAGGCCGCCTCCGCGGAAGTCATCACTGGAGACGCGTCAGACCATGCGGCGGTGCGAGTCACGGTTCGGCTGTCGTGACTAAAACGGAGGCAGACTCCGATTCACTGGATGGGCCAGTTGGAGCGCTGGATGAGTGACTTTGCCAAAATTGTCTGCCTCTAACTTACGACGACGATTCCGCTCAAACTTCGGCACTACTCGACTTGGGAAGGATCATTCTATGGACCACACGCATACCATCACGTTTGATTTTCACGACCCGACGGTCATCGCTGATCCGTATCCGATCTACGCGAGGATGCGCCGAGAGCAACCGCTCTGGCTCAATCCCGCTTCGGGAACCTGGACCGTCACTCGGCACGCAGATGTTTGTCGGGTGTTGGACGGAGCCGAATTCTCCAACGCGAGGATTGAGGAACTCTTCGCGCGCCTTTCGCTCGAAGCCCGTCCGAGGGCAGAACCGCTTCGGGAGATTTTTGAACCGCGCCTGCTGTTCACGGAAGGGGACCGTCACCGCCGCCTGCGGAGTCTCCTGATGAAGGGATTTACTCCGGGGCACCTACAAACCTACTCATCGTTGATCTCCGAGCGCCTCGATTTGCTCTTGCGAGACCTTCCTGAGGGACAGCCGGTCGATCTTCTGAAACAAGTCTGTGCTAAGCTTCCCGGCATGGTGATTCTCGCCCTTCTTGGAATCCGGGTCGATGAGCAGGACCGAATGCGTGCCTGGACTGACGACATCTATGCCTGGATGGGGCATTTCCCTGGATCGATCCTCGAGCGCACGCAGTGCGCCCTTCAGGCGATGGAGGGATTGCGCGGTCGGTTGCGAGCCTACATCGAGGAGGTCCGGACCTGACCCGGGAACGATATGATCTCGATTCTGGTTCATGCCGAGGACGAGGGGCAGTTCATGGGTGAAGCCGAATTAATCGCGAACCTCATCGGACTGGTCAACGCGGGTCAGGAAACGACCGGTTGCCTGCTTGCGAACGGAATGCTGCGGGTGCTGCAGTTTCCCGAACAACTCGACCGGATGCGGAAGGCGCCAGAGCTGGTGGGGACTGCGATTGAGGAGATGCTCCGATACGATGCCCCGGCCCAGTTCGTCGCGAGACGCGTCACTGAAGCAGTGGAGATCGCGGGTGTTGCCCTTCAGCCTGGCGCGATAATCGCCGTGGGTTTGGGGGCAGCTAACCGCGACGAAACGGTTTTCGAAGTCCCGGACAAATTCGACATCACTCGACATCCTAATCCGCACGTTGCCTTTGGGCATGGCCGTCACTACTGCATCGGGAATGCCCTGGCGCGTCTGGAGGCAACGACTTTCTTCACGGCGGTGTTGCAAAAATTCCGCAGGATCCTTCCGGCCTGGGAAGGGCAGACGCCGAAGTGGCGACCGACTCTCAGTTTCCGCAGCCCGGTTTCTTTGCCCGTCGTGCTTGGGTCTTGAGGCGCGGTGCGGGGAATATTCAGGGTCCTGCTTAAACTTATCTGCTTGATTTCCGCTGTGGCGGGCTGCGGCGCCTCACGGCGACATGTTCCACTGGTCGCCGGGAAGAGACCGCTCAGCAAATTGCGCTCTGTCATCCGCGGGCCTGCTTGCCGACCCTGCCGATTCCTTGTCTGATTCGCCCCACGCTCAAATCGAGTTTCCCGCATGCTCCACCACCTCTTGAAGCGAACGTTGGCTGAGGACCCGCACCGGAAGGTGCTGGAATTCCAAGGTCGCTTCTGGACGGCGGCAGAATTGGAGCAATCCGCCGAACGGCTGGCGGCGAGCCTGATGAATGCCGGCGTTGAGGCGAGTGATCGGGTCGCCGTTCTGCTGCCGAATTGCCAGCCCACCGTCCTGGCGTATCTGGCGTGCTTCAAAGCTAACTTCGTGATGGTTCCGTTGGACTACCGGCATCGGCCCGTCCAAATCGGCTATGCGCTTAGCCACAGCGGCGCCACCGCCCTGATCGTGCATCGGGATCGGTTGGCTGAACTTGAAGAAGCGGGCGCCTTGGCGGGTATGGCGCAAATCGTCGTGGTCGGGGGCGAGACCACCGATCGCCGTCAGCATCGCTTCGACGACTTCGTTTCGCGGAAATCATCCCCGAAGTTTCCTGAGAACTTCGACGACAATGATCTTTGCGTCATGATCTACACGTCGGGCACAACTTCGCGGCCCAAAGGAGTCACGATGACCCGTGCCGCGATGGTGGCGGGCATTAAGAAGTACCTGGCCCGCGTGCCGCTGACTAAGGACGACACAGCGCTGGTCGCCGCACCGATCACGCGTCCGATGGCACTGCGGTCCCAATTGTTGCCTATCCTCTACGTCGGGGGCTGCGTGTCGCTGGTCGAGCAGTTTACGGTTGGTGCCTATGTGACAGCGCTGCAGCAGCTCCCGGCCAAGACCTACCTCGCCTTGTTGCCGACCGCACTCGCACAGGTCTTGGCGCACCCTGGCATCAGCAAGTGTGACTTTAGCGCGCTAAGATTGTGTGTCGCGGGTGGCGACCGAGTTCCGCCTCAATTGCAGGAGGCTTTTGCCAAAATCACCGG
>DLVS01000308.1 GCA_003445095.1 Verrucomicrobiales bacterium | reverse complement strand
GCTCTTCCGATCTGGGAGGGGGCCGGCTTTCGGGAGGCATTGACTTCGTCTTTCCCAACGGGTGGGTGCTGCCTCCCGGAAAGTTGGCCGTAGCGATCCGAAACCGAACCGCCTTCGAAGCTCGATATGGAACCGGCCGACCGGTTGCCGGAGAGTTCTCCGGGGCCCTCGCCAATGAAGGAGATCGGATTCATCTCCTGGCTCCGTCAGGGCGAACGCTCTCTCGATTCCGGTATGATGACACTCCTCCCTGGACCCCCTGGGCCGATGGGGTTGGACGTTCCTTAACCCTCGTTCAGTCCCAGGAAGTCATAGACCCGGCCAACCCTCATCATTGGCGTCCGAGCGTGACGGCCGGCGGAACTCCCGGTTGGGAGGAAGGCGTGCCTTTCCGCGGAGATCCAGCCATCGACGATGATGCAGACGGATTGAGCGCTGTGGCCGAGTATTTCCTGGGCACCAGCGATCAGGATTCCAACTCCGGCCCCAACCAGGCCCCAAAACTCACCTGGGGATTTGGTGGCGGGCTGGTGCTCACACTCAACCATCCGCTCGAAGCCGACCAAGCTGAGGCCTTCTGGGAAACGTCGGCGGACCTGGAATCATGGGAGGCGGTTCCCGATTGGCTGGAACCCGAGTCCCGCCTCGGGGGTGGAACCGAGACCCTTCTCTGGCAGACGGGTTCATTGGAAGACTCCAGCCGGTTCTATCGACTCCACTTCCGTCTTCGCTAAACCAAGCCGACCAGAGCCGATCGATATCGTTCCGACTTGAGCGTGACGTGACGTTTCCTTTTCGGAAGCATTCCCACAATTTCCATGAACCAATTCTCGATCCTGTCCCCGGCAGCCTGGTTAGGCGCGTCGCTAACGATGAGCTTCGCCCTGCTTGCTGCCCCAGCCCTGGCGCAGACCAAGTCCGTCAAACAATCCCCACCTCTGGAAGAAGCCGCCCCGTCAAGCGCCGGCGTCTCAGCAGACCGACTCGCCCGCATTGACGCGGTGTGTGAGGACGCCGTTCGTGAAGGTCGGATTCCCGGCGTGGTAGCCCTCGTGGCTCGTAACGGAAAGATCGTTTACTACAAAGCCTTCGGCATGGCCGACAACCAGGCCAACCGCTCACTCAAGCGCGACGACATCTTCCGCATCGCGTCGCAATCGAAAGCGATCACGGCCACCGCGGTGATGATGCTTTGGGAAGAAGGCCGCTTCCGCCTCGATGACCCGATATCTAACTGGATTCCGGAGTTTAAGAATCCGCAAGTGCTCAAAACATACAACGAAGCCGATGGCACCTGGACGGGAGAGCCCGCCAAGCGCGAGATCACCATCCGCGATCTGCTCACCCACACTTCAGGCCTAGGCTACGGGGTAATCGATGGCGACGCCCGCTTCAAAAAACTCTACGCCGACGCGGGGGTAATGGACCTGTTCACGACTGAGCCAGTGACCATCGGTGAAAGCGTTAAACGGTTGGCGAAGCTCCCGCTGCATCATCAGCCCGGCGAAAAATACACCTACGGCGAAGGGCTTGATGTGCTGGGTTACCTCATCGAAGTCGTCTCGGGAATGCCCTTCGACGTGTTCTTGCAAAAGCGTTTGTTCGGTCCGCTTGGCATGAAGGACAGCGGTTTTTATCTACCGGCAGCCAAAGCCGATCGCCTCGTCGCGGTGCAGAAACCTGAGGGCGGTAAGTGGGTGCGCTATCCGGTGACCTTCTACGATCCGGAGTATCCGATCAAAGGCGCCAAGTCATTCTTCTCCGGAGGCGCCGGCTTGTGCAGTACGGCCAAGGACTACGCCACGTTTCTCCAGATGTATCTCAACGGCGGCGAACTCGGCGGAGTGCGCATCCTCAGCCGCACCACGGTGGAGACGATCCTGGCCGAGCAGGTGGCCCGGGAACTTTGGGGCGGCAATGATAAGTATTACGGGCTCGCTTTCGGCGTGGTGACCGAGAAGGGCGCAGCCAAGGGTGGCGAAGGCAGTGTCGGCACGTTCGATTGGGGTGGCTACTTCAACACGCAGTACTTCGCTGATCCAAAGGAGAAACTCATCGGGGTGTTGATGAAGCAGACCCAAGGCGGCAACGACAACACGGGTTGGAAGTTCCGCCAGTTAGTCGGGCAGACCGTGGATGACTGAAGGCGAAGGGAGAAACGATCTGTCCCGCTCACCACCTGCCTCCCTCAAAGACCCCATCGACAAACTCGATGCCACCGATGAATTTCGCAGCGCTAACAATCAACTCCAATCGCTACTGAATGTGGCCTGAGTCAACGGATTCGGATAATGGCTATCAATCTCGACAGAGAACGCATTTACATAGAATGCCCGCGCTGCGATTTCTGGGCGCGACCATTTCTCCGTCAGATTCGTCACCACGAAATAATCGTGTGCGGTGGGTGCAAGGCGAACATTCGCTTGGATGACTACCTAGGGACTCTTCGGAAGGCCCACTCGCGGGCGAACCGAGCCTTGGAAGAACTGGAGACCCAATTACAAATTCTCACGGTCAACATCAAATTGTGATATGGATTCTGACTACATTCAGTTCGTACGCTACAAGCTTCAAAAGCGCCTCAAGCGATTGAATACGGCGGGCTCCACCACATTTCACCATGTGTTGGTCCAGACGTGGGGTTTCTTGCAGGAGAACGCCATCACCAATGGAATCCTGGCAGATTTAGAGCGCCGTAATCCTCTGACGGAAGCCATCGCAAACGAGATCCTCAATGGGATAGCAAAGGTAGGTGACACCGAGTCCGAGAATGATGCAATTTGCTACTTCGTCGTGAAGAAGTGTGCTGCCTCGAGCACCACGAGGTCCGAGATGAAAGTGGGGCGCGCATTGAGCCATGAAGCCTCGCCTAACGACAGCATTGAGACCTTTCGTGTCACGTACTTAGAGCCACTATTCGACTACATTGATGAACAGATTGACGACAAGCGGATGACTCTTGCCCTGCTCAAGAAATTTAAGCATCGGTGTGAATGGTTTCGTCGTACTGAACTCTTGAAGCAGTTTAACGACGCCACCGGCCAAGGTGAGAAGACGTTGGCGACCTGTCTCTATGAATACCTCCATGATCAAGGACTTCAGTTCCATATTGAGCCGCAATCGGCATCGGGCAAGATCGATTTGATTTCGGCGCAATCTGGAAAGGATCGCCTGGTAGCAGATGCGAAACTCTTCAATCCAGAGCGTGGGCAAGACCGTAATTACATCATCAAGGGATTCCGCCAAGTTTACGATTACACAAAGGATTTCAACGAATCCTTCGGCTACTTGGTAATTTTCAAGACCTGTGAGCAAGACTTAGCGATTCCAACGGAGCATTTGGAATCGTCCATTCCATTCATCTCCCACAACAATAAAACAATTTTTCTCCTGGTAATAGATATCTTTGATTACCAGGCCCCCGCATCGAAACGTGGCAAGCTTCAGGCATATGAAATAACGCCACTACAATTCGTGGAATCCCTCGTGTGAACGGAAACTGATTTTTTGGATTGCCGGACCTTGAGTTTTGACTGACGCAGCAAAACCTGCGGCATTGCGATACCAACGAGGCGCTACCCAATCCTTCGGTGCTCTTCTCTCCGACATTCTGCTAGAGAGAACGGATGTTGTGGGATCAATCAAGCTTTTGGATGAGATGCATTCCGACGAAGGATGGGATTTTGGCGGAACGAGCTACCGACGAACACTCATCAGCAACTTCCCCTCGGCGCCACTCGGTTTGATCACGCCCAGCAAAAATGAAATCGTCGGAGCAATGTCGAGAGTGGAGGCCGGCTCGGTGAAAATGCCCGGCGTGATGCCCGGACCGGACAAGAGAAGTGGTACGCTCGTATCGTAGGCGTAGGGAGAGCCATGAGAACTTTTATACTTCGACGTGGCGTTGAGTTGGATCCAATAGGGCTGCGGCACTAGCACGATGTCGCCACTCAGCCCGGGATAATACCCATTCATCACGCGCATCGCGACATCCGTGCGGGGCAACTGTCCTTTGAGGATCTGCTCTTTGGTGTAGGCAACGTAGACTCCGTTGGTGTGGGTGTCCGTGAGGAAGCGTGCGACCTCATCGTGGATGTCGGAAGGTGCCGCGTTCGTCCAGGCAAGGTCACTGGGATCGATGTACACGTTGAACTCCACAACTTTGACCGGTGAATTCGTGCCCCGAACTCCGTAACGGTCGGCCAGGAATCGCTGAACCGAGCTTTGCACTTCGGCCTCGTAACCGATGGCCCCGCTGAAGTGCGCGTCACTTCTCATCTGTGCAGGCAACGGCGACACGCCGTGATCGGAGGTGAGCACAATAAGCGATTGAGCAAGAAGCTTTCTTTGATCAAGCCAGTTGAAAAACGCGCTGAGTTGGGTGTCGGTCTTCAGGGTCACGTCCAGCATCTCTGCACTGTCCGGACCGTAATAGTGTCCGACATAGTCGTTGCTCGAGAGATTGATGGCGAGGAGGTCGGAGGCGTGCGGGGCTTGACGTCCCTCGGTTTGGATCTGGCCCAGCGACTCTTTTTCGATGACCCGTTTGGCGAGCTCGAAGACGAAATCATTGCCCATGGGCGAGACTGTGAATGCTTGGTAGTTCGTGCCCGTAGTTGAATGAGAGCTCGCCTCGGTCCAGGTCCACACGCGGTCCAGGGCTTTGGTCTTTTCGAAGTTCCAGACAGCGTTGGTGAATTGATTGACGAGCCGCGAAGCGTTCAACTCCCGGAGCCAAGGGCGCAAGATACCGTTGGTTGCGTAGTAACTGCTGGTAACCCAATTGCCCGTCTCCTCATCAAACCAAAGCGCCCCGTCAGCGAGATGGCCACCCAGCAAAATGGCGGCGCGGTCCTTGAGCCCGATCGCCCAAACGCGAGCCCGACCGCCCGTAGCCATTTTCAACTCATCGCCCACGGTCGTAACCAGCAACGAGCGAGGAGAGACGTCAGGCAGCTTGGTCTTGATGTCGTTGCCAACGATCTTGCCCTCCGGGTCTTCCACGCAATAGCGGTTGGTGGCGGACCGACGATCGTACCAGTAATTCCCCACGATTCCTGATTTGTAGGGACACGCGCCGGTCAGTTCGACCGCGTGACCGGGGCCAGTAAAGAGCGGGAAATGACTGTGCTGCGCGTCGACGTGCCAGGCACCGGAAGCTTCCAGGTATCTGAAGCCGCCTACTTGTCTCCTGCCGTCGGCGTCCGGGATAGAAGCCGGCAAAAACAAATCGCCATAACGAGTTAGGTAGTCGGATCGCATTTGATCGACTGAGATCAGGATGACGAGTCTAGGCCGGTCCGCGGCGACACTCGATCCGCGAATACCGAGAACGACACATATGCTGGCGATTAACGAGGCGAGTTGTTTGTGCATGGCGAGCGTAATAGTTCAAAGCGGCGCCGGTGGAATACTCCAGAACCGGAAAGCCGGTGTCACAACCATGTAACTTTGCGCGAAGACACCACTTGAGGCGTTGGAGTAGCGGAACGGATTGGCACGGACGCATCACCGGGCACGGAGTCGGGTAGTTCAACAGAAAATCTCACAGGAACAAACCGCACACGGCGCTACACCCAAGGCGGCCCACGGACCGGCATTCTTAGCTCTCTTCGATAGAAGTCCTGTCCCGATTCGTCTCCGCTCGGTACGTTGGCATGCCGGTCAACCTCAGTCGCGATTTTCTATGAAAGAATTCCGCATTTACCATCTCTTCGCTGCGTGCGCCCTGGCGTCAACTTCTGTCGCCGCCGAAAACTGGCCCCAGTTCCGCGGTCCCGATGGCCAGGGACATTCGACGGAGACCGCCGTTCCGCTGCGCTGGAGCGCGACGGAAAACGTCGCCTGGAAGACCGAACTGCCCGGCGAGAGTTGGTCGTCGCCGATTATCTGGAGCGACCGGGTATTCGTAACGACCGCCACGGACAACGGCGAATCGTGCCACGTGCTGGCGCTCGACCTCCAAGACGGCCGCATTCTGTGGGACAAGGAAGTCTTCAAACAGGTGCCGCGCCGCAAGGAAGGCCGCAATACCTACGCGACACCCACGCCCGCGACGGACGGCGAGCTTGTTTACGCTTGTTTCGGCGACGGTAGTTTCGCGGCGCTGAACTTCGCCGGCGGAGTCGTGTGGACCAACCGCGAATACAAATTTTACGGCCAGCACGGGCTCGGAACTTCACCCATCTTGCACGCTGGCCTGCTCATCATGGCGCGCGACGGGAGCAGCGAAGGCGCCGACAAAAGCCTCGGCTGGCAGAAGCCCTGGGATCAATCCTACGTCCTCGCGTTAGACGCCAGAACTGGCCGCGAGCGTTGGAAGGCCAAGCGCGGGCAATCGCGTATTTCGCACGGTGCGCCGGCGATCTGGACTGCGCCGGACGGCCGCACGCAGGTGGTCAGCGAGGCCGGCGACGTGGTTCAAGGCTTCGATGTGCAGACCGGCGAACGTCTCTGGACCAGTGAGGTTATGGGCGAGGGTAAAGTGCCCTCCACGGTTGTCGGTGATGCCTTGGTTTTCACCGCCGGCGGCTGGGGTGGCAAGGAGTCGATCCAAGCTTTCCGACTCGGCGAGCGGGGCGAACTGAACGAGTCCAACCTCGTCTGGGTGCAGAAGAAAGGCATGCCCAAGGTCCCTTCCCTGCTCTTCCTGAGGCCGCATCTGTTCGCCATCACGGACGGCGGGATTGCCTCGTGCCTGCGGGCCGACACCGGCGAAATGGTCTGGCAGGAGCGCGTGGGTGGAAACTTTTCTGCGTCACCGGTGAGTGCCGCGGGCCGGGTCTATTTTCTCGGCGACAACGGGGAGACGACCATCATCGAGGCCGGACCGGAGTTCAAAGTGGTGGCGAAAAACGCGCTCGGGGAAAAGGCACAGGCTTCCCCCGCTGTGTCCCAGGGGCGAGTCTTTATTCGCACGGAAAGGCACCTGTTTTGTCTCGGTGCGAAGTAGCGCCCAACCGGACCCGCTCGTGGCCGGCCTGACGATCATTTCGTCACACCTTTCGCCGACGAGAGTCGTCGATGGGGATGAACGAGATTCCATTTTTCAGCCCGTGTGCACGATTTTCGGATGACGACAAGCTGGGCCCATGTCGATACGTTCAAGCTGAGGCCCGCCGACTCCTCGGCCACCCAATGGCCTCACCACGGCACACGCATTCCCTCGGCCTTGGCGAGCAGCTTCTGGTTCGCATCGAAAGTGAGGAACTCTGCCGCCCCGAGGTAGAGCGCGGTCGCGACATGGAGGAGGTCAGCAAGGCGGTGGCCGTTTTGCTCGGTGTGCTTCGCACTGAGGCGTTCGGCGAGTTGATGTACCTCCGCCCAGTCCGCCGGCACCACTTCGATCACCTGCGCCGCCAGATCGGACTGCAAGTCGCGTAGCATCAGGTTGGCTTCGTGTTTGGAAAAACCTTTCGGCCGACCTCGCGGCTGCAGCCGAGCTTGGAGTCGTACCGATTGACGGAACTCGAGCAGCAGCAAACTCGAGACGGGCAGCGGGCCTGGCAGAGCCTGCATCAAGGCAATCGCGCCCGGCGAATGAATCTGCTTGCGATAGAGCGAGCAGAGAAACGAAGTGTCCGGGAAACAACTCATCCTTCTTCACCTTCAAGCTCGTATTCGCGCATCGCTTTCACCTCAGCCTCGCTGAATACTCGATCTCCCCAGATGGCTTTCTGTCGCGCGGCGAAGTCGGGCTTTTTGAAGCCCTGACTTCGCGCGCGCGGCAGGGCGGTAAGCATAGCGACGGGCTCGCCTCGTTTCTCGATGCGTATCTCTTCACCATTGCTGAGCCAGGACTCGAGCTTGGCGAAGTTGTTACGAAGGTCCCGAACGGTGGCCGTTTTCATGTGGACATGCTGCGTCCACATGGCGCTGACGTCAACGCTCAGCCGGCTTGCTTCGGTGACGTCGTCGAAGCGTTCACGGCCGAGCCCTGGTCTTGGTGAGGTTTTCCAGAAAATCGACGTGCATCTGGCCGCCGCTCCCATTCCACGGAAAGACGCCCCACGGTTTGGAGCAGACGTCTACATCGCCGTCTCCATCCACGTCACCTACTTGCAATTCGTGTCCGCCCAGCTTTTGGTCGAGCAGGATTC
>DLVS01000179.1 GCA_003445095.1 Verrucomicrobiales bacterium | reverse complement strand
ACCCACTGCTCCACTTCACCCTCCAAAACGTAAATCGCCTCTTCGAGCTCCGGATGCGTGTGAAAATTATGACCTTCACCGGCGGGGATAACGGCTCGGCAAATCTGAAGATCCTTGGCTTCGCAGACCTCGGGACGACAAAGCCAGTAGTTGGTTCGGCCTTTGTAGTCTTCCTTTAGGGCTTCGGCGTTGGTGATAAATCGACGGGGATGAGTCACGGACGCATCCTGCCACGAATGCCGAAGCGAAACCAACTCTGGAAGTCAGCCGGCGCACGAAAACGCACCGAACGCTCGGCCGCTTCAGAATTTCTCCGGCACGCCTTCTTCGAGAATGCGCAAGTACCGCATCATTCGTTGTTCATCGACCGTTTCGCGCAGCCAGCGTTCGGGTTCGTCCATTTCTTCAAAACTCAGCTTGAAGGTCCCGTAATGCATCGGGACGAGCCAATGCGCGCGGAGATCTTTGAACGCGAGGACGGCCTCATCGGGACCCATGTGGACGTGTCGGAAGGAATCGGGGTAGTAGGCGCCGATGGGGAGAAGGGCGATCTCGGGCCGGAGGCGTTCGCCAATCTCGCGGAAGCCTTCGAAATAGGCTGAGTCGCCCGCGTGGTAAACCCGGCGACCTTGGTGTTCGATGAGGAAGCCACCCCAACCGCGATGGGCGTCGCGGAGCGTTCGGGCGCCCCAATGTTTGGCCGGGACCAAGGTGACTTTCCAATCATCGTGTCCAAAGCTCTCCCACCATTGCAACTCGACCACGCGCTCGAAGCCGAGAGAGCGCGCCAGCGAACCACAGCCCCAGGGAAGGACGGCGATCTTGGGTGACGGCGGAAGCTTCCGGATTGACGGTTTATGGAAGTGGTCGAAATGGGCGTGCGTGAGGAGCACCAGGTCAATGGGAGGTAAATCGCGCGCACGAAGTCCTGGGCGCTTGAGTCGTTTCAATAAGAACAGCCAGTTCGCGAAATTTGGGTCGATAATGACGTTTAGATTGGAGAACTGGAGCAGAAACGAAGCGTGGCCGATCCAGGTGAGTGCCAGCTCGCCGGCGCTCAGATGCGGAAAGCGCGGCACCTTGAAGGAGCCGCCGCGCGGGGTGAGGAAGGCTTTCCACACCATTTCGCGAAAAAAGGAGCGGGGATTGAAATGGTTGCTGGGGGTGAGGTCCTTAAATGACCGCGGGATTTTCCGGCGATGACCGCGGACATCCACAGGCTGGGGGCGATGGGACTCGGACCGCATGAGTCCGCGGAGAATGGACTTCGCTCGGCTCCCGGCAAAGCCCCCGATCGAATCTTTTTGAATAACAGGGCCGGGCCAAGAGATGCGGTCAGCCTGAATAGGGGATCGCGCTCGGGGAGTCCAACCGCGCGGACCGACAAAACGTTGCCGCTGCTTGGAGGTGGGATCGTGATTCGGCCCGATTGGTGGCCTCGGAGGGTTCGTCCCTCAAGGTCCGTCTCGACGGGGGGGCGAGCCCGCTGGAGGCAACTCCAGCGGGCGTCGTTTCTAAAAAATAGCGCGATTGTGAACAGCCGAATGGGAAATCTACCGTGGACGGGAGCCGATCATGCGGTGGTACCCGTATCGGTGGCCCGGCGCGAAGCCCCCACGTCGAAGCGCTTTTCGATTTCCTTTCGGGGGTCTCCCCCTTCTCAATCCCTTTCGCCCGCCGGCGGCCTACCACGGTCGGGCTCGTCCGTGAGCGTACTTGCCGAGTCACCCCCTCTATCTCACCCGTCGGGTCTGCGGACCCGTGTCCGGGTCGAGGGCAAGTGTCTTTGGGTCGGAGAGGAAAAGTTTTGTGCCAAGGGTGCGACGTATGGGCCGTTCGCCCCCAACGCGAAGGGCGAGTTTTTCCCCGAACCAGAGCAGGTTGTCCGCGATTTCCAGCAGCTCCAACAACTGGGAGCCAACCTGCTTCGAGTGTATTATGTTCCGTCGCGCGCCTTTCTCGACTTGGCACATGAGCACGGCTTGAAGGTGCAAGTAGACGTCCCGTGGAATAAACACCTGTGCTTCCTGGACGCCGAACGAGATCGCGAGGCGGCGCGAACCGCGGTGCGTCAGGCGGCGCAGGTCTGTGCCCACCATCCGGGAGTCTTCGCGCTGTCGGTAGTGAACGAAATTCCGGCGGACATTGTTCGCTGGAGCGGCGCGGAAGCGGTGGCTGAGTTCATTGACGAACTCATTGCCGTGGTTAAGGAGATCGACCCAGACTTGCTTTGTACCTTCGGCAATTTTCCACCCACGGAATTCCTCCGCCCGCGCCGCGTCGACTTCGCCTGTTGGAATGTTTACCTCCACCATCAGCGCCCGTTCGAAAACTATTTGGCGCGCTTGCAGATGCTGGCGGATACCAAGCCGCTGGTACTCGGGGAATTTGGAATTGATTCGCGGCGAGAGACGGAAAGTAACCAGGCGGAAATATTGGGTTGGCAGATCGAATCCGCATTTCGCGCCGGCTGCGCAGGCGTGATTTGTTTTGCGTACACGGACGACTGGTTCAAGAACGGCGAACCAGTGACCGACTGGCAGTTCGGCTTGGTCGGGCGCGATCGTCAACCTAAGCCTGCCTTTTCGGTGGTGCAGCGGCAGTTCGCCGCCGCGCCGTATTTTCCTCTTCCGCAGACTCCGAAGGTCTCCGTCGTCATTGCTAGCTACAATGGCGCCGGGACGTTGCGCGCGTGTCTGCAATCGCTCGAGAAACTCAACTACCCCGACTACGAAGTCATCTTGGTGGATGACGGCTCCACGGACGCGACTCCGGAGATCGCCTCGGAGTTCCCGCGGGTTCGCTACTTTCGGCACGCGCAAAATCAAGGGTTGGGGGTAGCTCGCAATACGGGAATCGCTGCCTCGGTGGGAGAAATCGTGGCGTTTACAGACTCCGATTGCCGAGCCGATGCGGACTGGTTGTATTATTTGGTTGGCGATTTGGTAAACTCGAGATTCGTCGGAATGGGCGGACACAATTTCCTGCCACCCGACGACGCGACGACTGCCGCGTGCGTGATGGTATCCCCTGGTGGACCTGCTCACGTCATGCTCACCGACCGCATCGCCGAGCATATTCCGGGGTGCAACATGGTCTTCTACAAGTGGGCCTTGGACAGCATCGGCGGATTCGACCCGATGTATTGGAAGGCGGGTGACGATGTGGACATCTGTTGGCGCTTGCAGCAACGCGGCTATCGGATCGGCTTCAGTCCCGCGGGGTTTGTTTGGCATTACCGGCGCAACACGGTTCGGGCGTATCTAAAGCAGCAAGCGGGTTATGGCGATGCCGAGGCGCTGCTGGAGCGCAAGCATCCCGAAAACTTCAACCGCTTCGGCGGCTCGATTTGGCACGGTCGGATTTATTCTCCCGCCAAAATTGGGGTCGAGACCCGCGCGCCCATCATTTACCACGGACTCTTCGGCAGCGCGTTCTTCCAGAGCATTTACTCGATTCCACCCGGCTTCGGTCTCGTCGTGGCGACCAGTCTTGAATATCACGTCCTCGTCACTCTGCCGCTTTTGGTGTTGGGCTCGGTGGTCCCGTATTTGACCTCGTTCGGAGTGGCGAGCCTGGTGTTTTCCGTGGGAGTTTGCGTGGCGGCGGCGTGGCAGGCGGAGCTTCCGAACGGACAATGCCGTTGGTGGTCTCGGCCGTTGGTAGCGTTGTTGTTTTTCTTGCAGCCCATCGTACGCGGTTGGGCCCGACACAAGGGTCATCTGCGCGGTCAACAGCGTTCGCTGGCAGACCGAGAGAACCTCGATTCGTTGGTCCTCGAAGGACAGGAAGATGACTTGGGGCAACTGCTGTACTGGAGCGAACACGGCGTGGACCGAATGACGTTCATCGGCGGAGTGCTCGAGCGATTGGATCAACGGAACTGGCCCAACCGACCCGACGCCGGGTGGAGTCGCTACGATGTAGAATTGTACGGCTCACGCTGGGCGAAGCTCCAACTCACCACGGCGGCCGAATGGCACCCGGGCCACCGAGAAATGATTCGGTGCCGGTTGACGGCCAGGTGGAGCTTTGTCGCGCGCGCATTGTTTTGGTCGATGGCTGGTTTGGAGGTGGTTATTATTGGTTTTCTCGGCCAGTGGTGGGCTTGGTCGCTCTTGCTGAGCTTGCCTCTCGTCGCGTGGTGGTTGAACCAAGAAAAGCGCGACCTCACGCGCGTTACGGCCACCTTTCTCGATGACCTCGCGAAGGAGTTCAAACTGATCAAGATTCGCGCGTCCCAAATCGGGGCGGACGCGGGGAATGGATGAGCCTTCGCAGCCGCACTCCCCATTGCTTCCAACTACGTTTGGTTTCCCACCCGCGCCGAACTTGCTACACCCTTGGGCATGCAGGCCACACGACGCAGTTTTCTTCGCACCTCGGCCGGATTTGGGCTCGGGACGATTGGGGCGAGTTCTCTAAGCGCACAAAATCCTTCACCAAACCGGGCCTTGACGGCACCGCGCGTGGCCGACGTCCAACTCGCCATCTCGACCTATTCCTATTGGCACTTTCGCGGACCCAAAGTGACGGTAAGTACTGTCATCGAACGGGCGGGGGCGCTTGGAGTGGCGGGAGTCGATGTGCTCCACCGGCAAATGGACATTCCGGAAAAGGAGCCGCTCACACCGGCGCACCGCGTTCACCTCGCCGAGCTGAAACGCCAAGCATTCCGCCATGGTGTCAGTCTATGTTGTTTGAGTATCCACCAGGATTTTGTGGATCCCGATCCGGCGGTCCGGCGACAACAGGTTGAGCATACCGAGAAGTGCCTCGAGATCGCGTACGCGCTGGGTGTGCCGGTGCTGCGGATCAATTCAGGCCGCTGGAACACCATCAAAGAATTCGACGATCTGATGAAAGCTCGCGGGATTGAGCCCGTGCTGCCGGGATTTTCGGAGGATGACGGATTCAAATGGTGTGCCGATTGCCTCGAACAGTGTCTACCGAAAGCAGCGGAATGCGGCGTCATGCTGGCGGTAGAAAATCATTGGGGGCTCACCCGGACGCCTGAAGGATTGTTGCGTTTGGCGAAGGCGGTGCCGTCGCCATGGGTGGGAGTCCTGATGGACACCGGGAATTTCTTGGAAGACCCCTACGACAAACTGAGTGCGATCGCGCCGAAGACGGTGTTTGTGCAGGCCAAGACCTATCCCGGTGGAGGCGAGTGGTACACCTTAGACCTCGACTATCCGCGCATCGCCAAAATCCTCGCGAAGGCCGGATACCGCGGCTGGGTTTCGTTAGAAATGGAAGGCAAAGCCGACCCGGAAACGGCCGTGCCCGAGAGTATCCAACTTTTGCGGAAATCGTTTGGTATTTGATCAGTCGACCCGCCTTAGCCGACGGTCACCGGAACCAAAGTCATCGTGTCGTTCCCAAAGATGTCGATGACCTTCACCGCGATGATATAGCGGCCGGGTTGCGGATAGAGGTGCGTCACGGTGAGGAGTTCGAGGTTCTGGCGGGTGCGAAAGCTTTGCCAAGATCCCAACCAGCCACGAGGGCCTGTACCATCAGACGCGGAGGGTCTCGGAAGCGGCGGCCAATTGTGCGACCAGTTCCAGTTGCTTGGCCTTTTGGAGTACGGGATCGGCGTCGAGCTAGGGCCAGCCTACGATGTTCGCATGCGCCGGCGGTGGCTCTTTTGCGGCAAGGTCGAAGCGCTACAGCTCGAACCGACTTCACCAGAAGAAATGCCACCCCTTTCATGGTCCGCTCTGACGAGGCGGTAACGCTCCACATTTGCCGCCGGTCGAAGTCCTTCTCACCCGGAATACCGATGTCTTCCGATGCTTGGGATTGGGAAGAAACGCCGATGGCTTGGCGCCAAACGAATTGAACTGATTGCTTTGCGCGAGGGATCGGGAAACGACCTCCTCGTCGTTCACCTGCTCAGGCAGCCCTGAGGGAAGTGCAGGCATGGTTCATGATCCCGTGAAGGCCGTCGAGGATCCGCGAAGGGACCGTGGCCCCGGAGAAGTTAGCAACGCCGTGTCCCACCTCGGACCCATCCAGCCACGCGTATGCCAAGCGGTTCGTCCGACCAATACTCAGGGTGAACCGCCGATGCTGGGAGGCAGTCCAATCGAGCGACAGAGCTCCGTCGGGCTCCAGAGCCAACTCTGGAAGCGAGATCCCCGGTGGCAGCGCCCGAAGAAAGTCCTCCGCAATCGCCACGGCCATCGGATCGACGGCCGAACCAGCCTCTCCATCCCATCCGTCCTGAGCGCACTCCGCGGCGAGCCGGTGGAGCTCCGAAATCGCCGCGCCCGTTGTTACGGCCCTTTCATCTGCCCGATCCATTATGGTGTTGTGTCCGGTTCTTTCTCACAGAGGCAGCCTCCAGAATCGCACTTCGGGCGACGTGGCGAGCCGTTCGGGGAAGATATTCGCCACTTAAGGGCGAGGGTCACCGCGGAACATAGCCGGGCGGGAGCTCATCGTCTGGCCGGGGCGGCGCCTCCGGCACAGTGCCAAAATACTTCTCGAAATCTTCCCGCCGACCCGCGGCGGCTTCGCGCTTGAGGTAATCCATGGTGAGCATTACGGCCAGCTTCTCGCCGGCGGCGCTGGCGAGGAACTGGCCCATGGAGAATCCTTCCCTGGCGCCCAAGGTCCTCGATGTTTTTGACGACTGAATCGGGCAGTTGAACGGTGTGCGTGCTCATGTCACGCAGGCGCAAGTTCACGTACATGCGTTACGTCCCGCCGGCCCACGGGGCGCAGTTGCGAGGGCAAAACGGTGGCGACGGCCACGGTTTCACCCGTCAGCGTCATGAATTCGACTTCGTAGCCGGCGCCGCCGCGGTGGATATGCACCACCGTCCCTACGTCCCCCGCCAATAAGTCCTCCTCAGGCAAGTCGGCGGTCAGCACGATACACTCGTGTTCGTTGATGTTCATGGTTGCAGAGGATATGCCGTGATGAGTCGCGGGACAATCTCCCCCTCGTCCAACTGCCACACAGTCCGGACGCGGGGCGCACGCCCATCTGGCGTGAGGAGTATCCCCTCGACTTCGTAGCGCGGGCCAAAGGGCGTGCGTTTCGTCCGTGCCACCTCGTTCCGCTGGCCGTGCTCCCGCAATGCCGACGCGAGCACCTCCCACGCAT
>DLVS01000629.1 GCA_003445095.1 Verrucomicrobiales bacterium | reverse complement strand
GTGATTGGCGGCGGCTGCATCATTCTGACAATCTTCGGCCCCATCAGCTTCTTCGGCAGTTCCAATCTGGGACGAGGGCTGTTTGCGGCGCTCACGTGGCTCGGATTCGCGGCGGCCTTGCTGTCGGGGCCATTTCTCACGTCCGATTGCCTGAGCATCGAAAAGCGCGAGGGGACGCTAGGGTTTCTGTTCCTTTCGAATCTGCGGGGACACGATGTCGTTCTCGGCAAGTTGATGGCCACTTCACTGCGCGCCGGCTACGCGTTGCTGGCGATCCTGCCCGTGCTCGCGTTGACAATCACGATGGGCGGAATCACTGGAGCCGAGTATTGGAAGGCCGCGTTGGCGTTGGGAAATGCGCTGCTCATCTCTCTGGCGGCCGGTCTGCTTAGTTCCGCCATCAGCCGAGAAGCGCAGAAGGCCCTCGGACTCACGTTTGTATTGCTGGTGACTCTTACCGCAGGGGGACCTGCTTTGGACAGCTTGGTGGGCGCCGTCACCCGTAGCCAAGCGGTACCGTTGGGAAGCCTATCCAGTCCCGGATACCTTTTTGTGGCGTCCAGTTCCTCGGGAGGGGTCCCCTTTTGGACTGCGTTCGTGGTGAACCAGGTCGTTCTGGCAATGCTCTTGGGAATGACCTGTGTCGTCCTTCCCCGAACGTGGCAGGAGCACGGAAGAACGGCGGGGAGCTCGCGGCGGAATTGGTTTCGCCACTGGTCGTCCTCCGCGAGCCCGAGCCGCTCGACTCGCCGGCGGCTGCTGGAAGCTAACCCAATTATGTGGGTCGTCTCTCGGGAGCGCTGGCAAGCGCGGTTGTTGTGGCTCGCAGCGATGATGCTTGCGGCGGCCTTCGGAGAGTTCTTGTCCAGCCGCGTCCCGACGCCCAGCGCCATCAACCCGACGGGCTGGGTGGTTTGGACCACTATTTCCGCAGGGATCGGTCTTCTGATCTATTTGGGCGTTGCCTCCCAAGCGAGCCGGTTTCTGGGCGACGCGCGGCGAAGTGGACTTTTGGAACTTCTGCTGGCCACGCCGTTAAACGAGTCGCAGATCATCCGAGGACAATGGATGGGTTTGCTGCGGATGTTCGGGCCTCCGTTGGCCCTGTGCTTGATCCTACAATCGGTCGGAGGCGTTCTGGTAGCCCATCGTACCCAAAGCCAAATCTCAGCCGCCTTTGCAGCAAAGCCTATCGCCGCAACCAACTCAGTGGCCGGGGCCGTGTCTACCAATCTTGTCCCGCTGGGCTCTAGCCCTGGGGTGGGCAGCGTCTCGATCGTCGGTCCTGGCACGCAATTACCTCCGCCCTCGCCTTGGTGGACTTTGGCAGTCGCGCCCGCGCTCGGCACGCTTACGTTTGTTGCCGATCTGGTAGCCCTCAGTTGGGTTGGAATGTGGCTTGGGTTGACGTCCCGTGGCGTCAATCTGGCGACGTTGAAGACGCTCCTTTTCGTGGAGGTGATCCCCTGGTTGGTCATCTCCTTCCTCACAGTCCTGTCGATGTCTTTGGTCCTGTTTCCGTTGATGCTCCGGAAGTCCGGCGGCCCGACGGCTGGGGCGATTCAAGCGATGACGACGTGGATGCCGATCGTCATGGTGGCAGTTAATAGTTTCCTGAGCCTGGCCAAGGATGTCGCCTTTGTGCTTTGGGCTCGCGACAAGCTTTTTGGGGAAATGCGCGACCGGGCCGTGGTGGCATTGGCTCCGGTGGTTCCTCCGGTGCCGCCCCCAATCGCGCCTGTATCGAGGGGGTAGGGTTTGACGCACCCTGGGAAGTCTTGGGACGCTCCCCGCGGATTTATGGAAATCAAAAAGGCGGTTGTCACCGCCGCGGGCAAGAACCAGCGTACACTCCCGCTGCAAACGCTGGTTGACGGCGACGGCGTCGGCAAAACCGCATTGCGCATCATTATCGAAGAGGTATTGCAGGCGGGCGTCGACGAAATCGCCATCGTCGTTTCGCCAGGGGATCAAAAAGCCTATGAAGCCGCGGCGGGCACTCACGCGTCGCGCCTGACGTTCGTCGAACAGACGCAACCGCTGGGTTACGGTCATGCGGTTTACTGCGCCAAAGCCTTCGCTGGTGGCAGCCCGTTTTTGCTCCTCGTCGGCGATCACCTCTATGTGAGCCGAACCCAAAAACGATGCGCGCAACAACTCGTCGAAGTGGCCCGCGAACAGGACTGTGCCGTGTCGGCGGTGCAAGCGACCCACGAGAGCAAGCTTCCCTTTTACGGCGCGATTGGCGGCCGGCTCGTGGCCAATTCGCAGTCGCTTTATGAGATCGATGATTTGTTGGAGAAACCAACGCCCACGGAAGCCGAGCAACGTCTCATCGTGCCGGGATTACGTGCCGGGCACTATCTTTGTTTCTTCGGCATGCACGTGCTCACGCCGGCTGTGATGGAAATGCTCGGCCAACAGGTCTCTCGATCGTCGACCGCCGGTGTCCATCTCACGACCGCGCTCGCCAAACTGGCGCAACACGAACGCTACCTCGCCTATGAAGTGGCCGGCCGTCGCTACGACATCGGTTTGAAGTACGGTTTGCTTACCGCGCAACTCGCCCTCGCGCTCGACGGCCAGGATCGCGACGAAGTGTTGACCGGCATCGTCGAATTGCTCGCCTTGAGGGGGCAGAAATGAACAGCCGACTGACGGAGATCATCACCGCGACCGATCCGACGGTACGGAATCAATCGCTCGATGCGTTGTGCGCCGGTGCGACCCTGAAGGAACTGCTCGCCGAGTGCGCTGCGCTCGATGCCTTTCGTCGCCAGTGCGACAATCTCTATGAACGCGTCCGCGCGTTGTTCTTTCTGTACGCGATCCATCGCTTTCACATTCCGCGAATCGCGGAGCTGAATCGCCGCGGGCTGATTCCATTCCAAGGTTACGAGCACTTGCTTCAGCGCCGATTCGAGGAAGCGATCAACGAATTTCTTTCCGCTCAACAGCGTGAGGGTCCCAGTGACGCGATCTCCAGCGCGCTCGCCGCGGCCTACCATCGCCTCGCTTTTCAAACGCTCGCCGATCAGGTGCGCCGCAGTGTGCGTTCGGTACGTGGGAACCAATGGATGTTTCGCATGGGCCACCCGGCCGATCAACCGCTGCGCATCCGCTCCGAATTGGTCCAGCCGGGAGCCGACGGTGGCTACCCCATCCTACGCGAGCGGACCCCGGTGCGCATGGACCTCACCCACGGTGGGTGGAGCGATATCTTTTTCCTCGGGATGGATTTCCCCGAAGGCGCGCGCGTGCTGAACGTCTCAGTTGATCTCGGCGTCCACGGACGGGACGACCGTCCTCAACCGCCCGTCGAAGCGTATTTGCGCGTGATCGAGGAACCGGTACTGCGGCTCACAAGCGTTGATCTCGGTGCGACGGCGGACATTTCGAACCTCTCGGAGGTATTCGACTTTGCGAAGGATTACCTCGGCCTACTCAAAGCCGCTGTTATCGCCTCCGGCATCGTGCCGCCCGGAATTGAGGGCTCCGGACAAAGCCTGGCGGCGCTACTGACGCGGATTGTTGGCGAGGGACGTGGGCTGGAGATCGTCAGCAGCGTTAACAATATTCCGAAGGGTTCGCGGTTGGCGGTCTCGACCAACTTGCTCGCCTGTTTGATTAGCGTCTGCATGCGGGCGACCGGCCAGGCGGCCTCCCTGACTGGACAACTGCAGGAAAGTGAACGGCGGCTGGCCTTGGCGCGCGCCATTCTGGGCGAATGGATCGGCGGCTCGGGAGGAGGTTGGCAGGACTCGGGGGGCGTTTGGCCCGGCATTAAGTTGATCGAAGGTGTGCCGGCGGCGGAGGGCGATCCGGAATTCGGCATTAGCCGCGGCCGACTGATGCCTCTGCACAAGGTGTTCTCAGGCGAGGAGATTTCGGAGCAAGCCCGGCAGCGGCTCCAAGACAGTCTGGTGCTCGTCCACGGGGGGATGGCGCAAAATGTCGGCCCCATTCTGGAAATGGTGACCGAGAAATATCTCCTGCGCTCGGAAGCGGAATGGAAAGCGCGCCAGCAGGCGCTCGGGATTCTTGATGAAATCTTGGGTGCCCTGCGACGCGGCGACGTGCCGGCCATCGGTGCGGCGACGACCCGCAATTTCACTCAGCCCATTCAGACGATTATCCCCTGGGCGAGCACTTATTACACGGAACTGCTTATCGAACGGGCTGCTCGTGAGTTCGGCAAAAATTTCTGGGGTTTCTGGATGCTCGGCGGGATGTCCGGCGGGGGCATGGGGTTCATTTTTGCGCCCGACAAAAAATCGGCCGCGCAGCAGCGCATGCAGGAGATTATGTCGACAACGAAGCGCGAACTCTCCTCCGCGTTGCCCTTCGCCATGGAACCGGTGGTGTACGATTTTGCCATCAACGAAAATGGAACCTTTGCGGATTGGTTGAGCGGCGACGCGGCGCTGATGCCCGCCGGCTATTATGCGCTCACCGTGCCTCGGTTGTTGCGGCAAGAATTGCGCACGCTGTCTCCGCTGCGCCGTGCTGAGCTCGACAAATTTGCGTTCGCCTGTCGCAACAAATCCGAACTGCGCGGCATGGTACAGACGCTCTTCGATCAAATGCTGCCGCGCGGTAAAGCGGACTCCGGTAACGAGCGGACCTTGCACGCCTCGCTGGATGAGTTCGGGTTCGACCGGACGCAACACGAACAGATTCGTGCGGACTTGCGCGATGCGCGGATCGGCCTCGCGCAGAATCGTCTCTCGCCGAGCGCCACCATTGAGGACGTTCAGGCGGAAGATGTCATCGATACCACGGGGTGGAGACGTATCCCGGGAGCAGCGGTAGTGGGACAGGCGCCCTCGCCTGGCACCCGTCCCGCGGGCGCCCCCGCCTGCGTTGACATCCCGCCATTTTCCCCATTCGAGCCAGACCGCCCGGCCAGCATACGGCAGCGCCATTTGCCGCATTGGACCCAAGAGGGCTGCACTTACTTCGTGACTTTCCGACTCGCTGACTCCGTGCCTAAGGACATTGAAGAGGGCTGGAGGCGCGAAAAGGAAGAACACCTTCGACAACTTCCTAAGGATGAGTCCGACGAGAAACGCCGCGAAGCTCTGGCCTTGTTTAGCGCGCGGTTCGAGGACGACTTGGATCGTGGTCTCGGCGGCTGCGTGCTCGCGGAGCCGGAAATCGCGGCGGAAATGGAGCGTTGCCTACGACACTTCGATGGCGAGCGTTACACCCTAGGTCGCTACGTGATCATGCCGAATCATGTCCACGCTTTGGTTCGTCCGCTGATGGAGCATTCTCTGTCGGACGCCTTGCAGGGCTGGAAATCTGTCAGCGCGCATAACGTGAAGAAGAAGTTCGGCGGGAATCGGCTGCAATGGCAGGACGAATCGTTCGATCACATCGTCCGTGACGAAACGCAGTTGGAAAGGTTTGAACGATACATTGAGCAAAATCCGGTCCGTGCCCGGTTGAATGAAAAGAGCTTTCGGCTCGGAATTGGCACGGGTGGAAAGGAACGACAGGCGGGGGCGCCTGTCGGACAAATGACAGGCGGGGGCGCCTGTCCCACTACCTTAACAGCCGAGGACGGCCGTTCTCTTTCCGAGGCAGGTCAGCAACCGGGATTCGAGCAACTGCGCGAAGTTGGGTGGCACGCCTTGCGCGCGGGCCAGGTTGCCGTGGTAACACTGGCCGGTGGCGCTGGAAGCCGTTGGACGCAGGGCGCCGGCGTGGTGAAAGCCTTGCACCCGTTTTGCAAGCTGGGCGGAAAACATCGCGCCTTTATTGAAACGCATCTCGCCAAAAGTCGTCGGGTGAGCCGCGAAGTCGGCACGCCGCTGCCGCATGTTTTCACGACGAGCTATCTGACTCATCAACCGACGGAGGAGTTTTTGCGGCGGGCGAAGAACTTCGGTTACGAAGGGCCGTTATTCTTGTCGCCGGGAAAATCGATCGGGCTGCGACTCGTGCCGACGGTGCGCGACCTGCGATTCGCGTGGGAAGAAATGCCGCAGCAAATGCTCGACGAGCAACAGCAGAAGGTGCGCGACAGCTTGCGGACGGCACTGATTGGCTGGGCTCGCTCGGTGGGAGAGGTTAGCGACTACACGGACAACGTCGCATTGCAATGCCTACACCCGGTGGGCCACTGGTACGAAGTGCCGAACCTATTCCGAAACGGTGTGCTGTTGCGGCTGCTCCAGGAGCGTCCCCAACTTCAATATTTACTGCTGCATAACATCGACACGCTCGGGACTGACGTGGACCCGGCCTTGCTCGGCTTACACATCCAGGAAGGAGCGTGTCTAAGCTTCGAAATGATCACCCGTCGGATCGACGACCGCGGGGGTGGATTGGCGCGCGTGAATGGACGTCCGCGCATTCTCGAAGGGCTCGCCGTTCCGCGCGAAGAAGACGAGTTCGCCTTATCCTATTACAACTCGATGACGACGTGGATTCACCTCGACAAATTGCTGACGGCATTTGGTCTCACTCGAGGCGACCTGACGAACGACGAGAAGGTGGCAGCGGCCGTTCGTGAGGTTGCGGCGAAGATGCCGACTTACATCACGCACAAGGAGGTGAAGAAACGCTGGGGCCACGGGCAGGAGGACGTCTATCCCGTCGCGCAATTCGAGAAACTCTGGGGCGACATGACCGC
>DLVS01000471.1 GCA_003445095.1 Verrucomicrobiales bacterium | reverse complement strand
GAAAACAAAACGCGGGCGTCACTCGGCCCAAGGCCAGCGACGCCCGCGTGCGTCAAACCCGCAATTCAGCTACTGGCTGCGCAGGCGCACGTCGTCGAGCTCGAACTGACCCGGTCCGGTGAACGGCTCGTCTATCTGTTGGTAGTACATGAGCCGAATCGTCGTACCGATGAATTCGGATACATCATAACTCTCGCTCAGCCAGCCTGAATCCATATAGGCCGGGTCAACTCCGGTGTCGACGAGTTTGACGATCCGCAGGAGATCGTTGGTCGTCGGATCGACGATCAAGACCGCGTACAGGCGCGATACAGTGGGGAAGTTAAAAAGCTCCCACTGCAACCGTTCCTGCCATTCCAAGGTTAAGAATGGTTCGCCGGCCGGAATGGTGACATCTTGGAACAACGCAATCTGCATCGGACCATCGCCATCAAAACCACCGACTACCTCATAGTTGCCTTCCGGCGCCAAGGGCGGAGAGAACCAAGTTGGCGTCGATCCATCGGTTACTGTCAGCGGGATGAACGGTGTGCTGGTTTCAATGACATTCCAGCAGAGGAAATCACCCGTTTCGAAACCCGAGTTCACGACCCAATTGGCTGGGCTCGGCGTACCGCAATTGGCGATGTCCAGTTGGAGGACGTAGCGACCTCCGCTGCCACCGCCACCGGTAAATGAGAAGTCGGAGAAAGCCGAGACAGCGACTCGATAGGTTCCCGCTTCGGTTGCCTGGTGGCTCACCTTCGAAAGCAACTCCACGCCGCTGTCGTCGTCGACGGCGACCAAGTTGCCGGCGGGATCAAATATTCCGAGGACCGAGTCGAAATTGCCCCGAGTAAGTTCGGCTCGAATCAGATCACCAACCCCCACTTCGAATTTGAAGTAATCGACGTCGCCGCCGATTGGGGAGATTTCTGTGTAGTACCGCACTGTGTCGGAGACGAACGGCGCTTTAATGGCCTTGGCCGAGCTGAAGGAGTTATTATTTCCGGCCCAGGCGTCGTTGTAATCCACGTCATGCTGGTAGAGGAGAGTCTTTCCGGCCAGATCGAACTTACGATTGGACGTGAATAGCTCATAGATGGCTGGCTGAGGCCACAGGCTAAGCCGGCTCTTGAGCGCCTTGCTGAGATCGATGGGTGTCTCAGAACCTGAGGTTTGAGCATAGCCACCGGACAATCCAGCCAGGCCCGCGATCGCCGTCACCTTGCCATATTTAACCTCGACCACATTGCCCGATTTTTTCAGCGTGATGCTGAAGGTATTGGCGCCGATATCAGGGAACTCCGGCACGTCTTTCCACCGGACGGTGAGTGTGCTGGGCGTCTGCGAATATGAGACCATACCGCCGGCTGAAGCATTCAGATCGTGCCATAACCCCGCAATTCTGGGAGGCCCATTCAGGAAATCGGCAACATTTTCAACAAATGATGGGGCTGGTGCGCCGAAGGAAAGATTGCCGTTGGCATTAACAAACACTGTGGTGTAGGTCTCGCCCAGAATCCGGAAGGGGAAGGGCAGGAACAACTGAACCCAACCATCATCACCCACGGGTAACGCGGTTCCCGGCGCAAAAGTGTTGATGATGATATCGATATTTTCCGTGGTCGAACCCGCGGCCGCACTCACGGCCGTGTACTCCGACACAACATCGGGCGTTACCAAACCGTTTGATTCATCGGCCCCGTTATAATACTCCTCAGGTCCCGGCAAGGTGATCACCGGAGTGCTAAACCCGCCGGCGAGGATTTGGTCGATGAAGATGAGGTAGCTTGCTCCGGGAGTCAGTCCGGTCAGCGTGAAACGCCCCGTCTCAGTATCGCCGCCGAATGCACTGTAGTTGCCGGAAATGGCGGACACGGCGTCGGCGAAAGGATCGGCAATATTGCGGGCGATGACATTGATTCCGGTGAGCGGCACTCCGCCCAGGGGGCCCCGAATGACGCCGGTAATGGTGCCGGTGGTCGTTGCGAAATCCGGTTCTGGATAAAGCGTCGAGATCGCCGCGATATCATCCTTCTCCGGCGACGATGTGCCGATGCCAGGTCCGAAATAAAACGGGTACATTGTCTCAACCACATCTTCCACGAACGGATTCGGCGCTGGTCCGAAAGGGTCATTCGTGGGCGTGGGGCCGGTCGTATCCCCGATATAAATCTGCCCGTTGACGACGGTGTGGCCAAGCCCCGAGTAGTGGCCAAACTCATGGACCATCACGTCCTGGGCATAGGTAGCATCAGTGAACGATGGACCATTGAGAAAGCTAACTCCTTCGAGAATGGTGCAGGTGCTGACGTCTACCCATTCGGGTCCGGCAAATCCAAGGATCCCGGAACCGGGACCGTATAACGCGTCAAAAATCTCACCGGTGTCGTCGAAAACAATGGCGCTGTAGCCGTCCGGCGCGCTTGGAAATAGGTAGTCGACGAAATTGCTGAAATCGACGTCCACCGGTAATTCCCCAGCGTTGACGTAGGTAACCGTCGAGCTGGGGATGGCGCCCCACACATCGAACGCCGACTGAACGAGGGCGACCGCATCGTCGTGGCTAATCGGACCCAAATTACCCTGATCGGGATTAAAGGGAATGCCTACGCCGCCCGCAGGCCAGATTAGAGGCGTATCAGTATCGCAGAGGCCAATGGGGCCACCGGCCTGGCTGGTCAGAGCCAGGGAGACGGCGGAAACGCCGAGAGCCGCGGCACGTGCTCCGCGGGAGAGAACAGAGAGGGGGAAGTTCATGGGTGAGTTCTCCAGGGGTTGAATGATTTCTTAGTTAGGACGGAGAGCTCGAATTCGTGCGGCGAGTTCTTGATAGGCAACCGGCCCACCAGATCCGAGGCCGAGACCCGCATTATTGACGCCGTTTACCGCGGTCACTTTGTCGCCCTGCTGCTTGATGGAAAAGAGTCCCTGGGCGAGACCGACGGGGCTCGTTAAGCCGATCTTGCTCGGTTTGGTAGTGAAGAGCAGGTACTCCTTGCCTTCCTCCAGCGGAGGAACCTCAATCAACGGTTCTCGGCGCGCATTACCGTGCCGAATGGCAGTTTTTGGCTCCGCAACCATGGTCAAGTTGACAATTTCGGCTGGCGCACCGGCCATGGTCTCCGTGACTTTGATTCGATAAGTAACCGTCGGCAGAGATCCGCCACCGACACTGATCTGTCCTGAACTGACCGAATCAACCGTTCCCCGTATAATGCGGTGGGCATTCTTGCACAGCGCGTCGAGCTTGAGTTGCTGGACATATACGGAGGCTTGGACTGAAACCGCGGCCAAGAAGGTGGCGGTCACACCGAGAACGAGATAACGGAGGACGCTGCCCGTCCGCCTGCCCGGGGCAAGCCCGGTGCGTGGAATTAGGGGGGGGTGATTCATAATTGAGAGTGGTTCGACTGGTTGCGCGAAGGAACCGGAAGACGAGAGCCATCTTCTAGCTACCCTCGATTTGGTTGCAAATCGTCGGATTGGGCCGGTAAATCGTGAGCCGCGTCAAGCATTGCTTACGCAATCTGAAGCCAGGGAAACCACGGCCAATATCACTATTGGCAGCCGAAGTTCCGACTCAATGACCAAGACAGAGGAGTTCTGACGCTCCTCAACCGTGAATTCCTTGCCGGGTAGCTCCAGAAGTAACCGGAGCCTCTCGCTACGGCCTCGAACCTCTGGAAGCGCGACCTGGGGCGCCTAGCTCAGCCCGGCTAGCTCACCCGTGCTATCGGCCCAGTGCTCTTGGGGCGCTCCCATGCGGTTCATCAAGGCGACGTGCAAATTGGCCATCGGGTGATCCTTCTCGAAGATGAGGTGCCGGCCCGGGTTTAAGGTCCCCCCACCGCGCCCGGCCAAAACCAGCGGGAGATTGTGCGGGCTGTGCGCGTTGCCGTCGCTCATGCCCGCGCCGAATAATACCATGGAGTTGTCGAGCACTGAGCGGTCGCCCTCTTGATAGCTGCGCAACTTGTCGAGGAAGTACGTGTATTGGGCGACATGCCATTCATTGATTCGTCGGTAGCGGGCCTTTTTGTCGTCCTTGTGTTCGTGATGGCTGTTCTCATGATGCGAACCCAACCCCGCTTCGAGGAAAGAGAAGTTGCGACCGCTAACAGAATTTCCAAACATGAACGTGGCCACGCGGGTCGAATCAGTCCAAAACGCGAGCGCCATCAAATCTAACATTAGGCGCACCTGTTCTGTGTGATTATCGCCGCGTTCGCTGACTCGCGCGGGATCTTGATATAGGTCTACCGCCCCGCCGAGTCGCGCGATCTCGGCTCGAACCAATGGATCCGCGAGATTCTCGGAGGATTTGCGTTGGCGGTCGAATTCAATGCGGCGCTCCACCGCCCGGACGCTGTCAAAGTACTCGTTGAGTTTTTGCCGATCCGCATGGCCCAACTGGCGTTGCAAACGTCGCGCGTCGTCGGCCACCAGATCCAAGACACTTTGATCGTCTCCAAACCCGCCGCTTTTGGTACCGGCGCGGGACCGAAAGAGGCGGTCGAAGGCGAGTTTCGGGTTGATCTCCTTGGCCAACGGCGTCGTCGGCGTGCTGTACGCGATATGCGCACCGTAGAGCCGGGTGAAACCGACGTTGACGTCCACGCCGGTGGAAACGGGTTCGATGCCCAATTCAAGCGACGGCAACGGAGTCAGGTTTCCAATCCTTTGGGCGATGGCTTGGTCCATGGAGATGTTACCCGCGCAGAGGTTGCTGCCGGTAGTTCGGGTGATCGTGGTACCCGTCAGCCAAGCCCCGGTTTTGACATAATGACCGTCACCGGTATCGGCGGCCCTGTTCCAAAGGTGGCTCAACACCAACAAATCCTCTTTAAACCCGGATAACGGTGACAGCGTGGGCGACAGTTCGAAGCCCCGCCCCTCGCCTCTTGGTGTCCAGTCGCTCATCAACGCCCCGTTCGCCATGTACAGCGCGGCGAATCGCACGGGCGCGCGGGCGGCCGCGGCGATTCGGCTCGCGGAGGTCGTCGTGCCGGCCAACGCTTGGAGCGGACGCATCGCTTCGAGGAGGGGCAACGCCATGGTGACCCCCATTCCTTGGAGTAAAGTTCGGCGCGAGAGACGGGTGGAAGTCATCGTCGTTTTACAAATCAATACGCTGACGGGCCGATCCCGCAAGCAAACGCAGTTCCGACGCTAGCTCGCCCGCCAAATTCATTGGGAGAATTTTGCCCGCTGTTAGGGCACGGAGAACGACGATTCGCCGGATCGATCGGACGCGTATCGGGGCCATGAACCTGCCTGTCTTCCTCGGCGCTCTCTGCGGCTCTGCGCGAAAGATCGATGCCGCGCACGCACGGGAAATCCCCTGATGATTCACGGGTGAACCGGGAATTCATACCTCGTTACTCCTCTGGCCCGCCGAAGGGAGCGATCGGTGTCACGGTTTTGCCCCGCAAGGCGCGAATCGAAAGTCCCAGTGCCAACAGCATGAGGATGGCCGCCACGAAGAAAGAAACGCCTGGCAAAGCGAACGGAGCGCGGGGACCAATGAACCAGCCGAACAAATTGGTCGCAATGAGCGGCCCGCCAATCCCCGCCAGACTCGCCAAGCTGGCCAAGGCGCCTTGAACGGCACCCTGTTCGTTGGCGCCGACGGTGCGAGAGATGATGCTCTGTGCCGCCGGCATGCAAATGCCTCCCAAGCACCCGAAGGCCAAGGTCAGGTAGATCATCCACCCGTGGGTCGCGAGCCCATAGCCGAGATAACTGATGGTGCCGATGACGAAACCAATCACCACGGAGCGCGGTTCGCCCAGCCACGGGATCACCCGGCGAGCCAGGCCCCCTTGCACCAAGGCCGCCATCATTCCGACAAACGTGAGCGAAAGGCCGACTTGCGTCGGAGTCCACTCGAATCGGTAGTCGGTGTACAAGGCCCAGATGCTTTGCAGCATGAATTGCGCGATGTTGGCGATGAAGAGGGCGACGGCCAGCCGCAGTACCAAGGGATATCGACGAAGCGACGCCAGCGAACCGATCGGGTTGGCCCTCTTCCACGAAAACTGGCTGCGGTTCTCCGGTGCCAATGACTCCGGCAAAACAAGAAAACCATATAGCCAATTCGCCAGCGTGAGTCCGGCACTGACTAAGAACGGCAACCGCAAGCTGTGTTCACCCAGCAATCCTCCCAAGGCTGGACCGAGGATGAACCCGAGTCCGAAAGCCGCACCGATGAGTCCAAAGTTTCCAGCCCGCTTCTCGGGCGGGCTGACATCCGCGATATAGGCCGTTGCCGCCGTGATATTGGCGGCCGTGACGCCGGCGACAATTCGGCCCAAGAAAAACCAACTCAAGGTCGGGGCGAAGGCGAGCAAGATATAGTCAAGTCCTGATCCGAAGAGTGAAGCCAGAATGACCGGGCGCCGGCCAAAGTGATCCGACAAACTTCCGAGGATCGGGGCGAACAAAAACTGCATTAGCGCGTACAGCGAAGCCAGCAAGCCCACCGTGTGGGAGGCGGCCGAAATGTTCCGGCCCTGCAACTGTTCCACCAACTTCGGCAAAATCGGGATAATCAAACCGATTCCCAGAATATCGAGCAGCAGGGTCACGAAGATGAATCCAAGCGCAGGCTGACGTGTGCGGGACATGAGGGATAAAGCCTGCCGGATTCGCGGCGGCGCGGGAAGCCTTGGACATCCTGTGGTCTGGAAATGAGTTGCCGGCCGCCATGTTATCCCAGTCGCGGAGCCGCGCTTCGGCAAGCGGAGCAGCACTTAGACTCTTCGGGAAGGACGGGCGGTCCCAATCTATTCGCTACTGATATTTAGGAATTATCAGACACCCCAGCGGACCTGATAACGTGTATCTGATCGCTTCAGCCTCCAGAGGCACTGTGGACTGAGCGACGATCTATGAACGCGAACCTGCTGAACCTCCTAGCTCAACATCACCATCGCATTAACTTTCAACCTTTGGGAGCCCGAGAGGCCTCGAACCCAAGTGAATGGCACGTCGAGGGAAGAAATCGAGGCGCGCGACCAACGGCGGCCCTGCTACCGCGGAAATACCGACGGACCTCCAGCGGTGGCGCGATTCTGTTGGCCATTGGGATCGGTGCTCTCTCGACGCCAACTCTTTTCGCCGACGAGCCTACTGAATTTGTTGCCATTACTCGACGGGGTCTCCATGACCAAACGGTTTCGATCGTGCGTCAAATCGGAATTGGGGCAGATCGGCGTTTCGAAACGAATAGCTATGTCCAACTCGAGACCGGGTTGAACTATTTCACCCCCGAAGGCCGGCTGGTCCCCAGTGAGCCAGTCTTCGAGTTGGTTCATGGAGCCGCGGTCGCGTGGAAGGGTCAGCACAAGGTATCCGTGGCAGCCAATCTAAACTCTGCCGATGCGGTACAACTGCGCCTGCCGGACAATCAACTGCTAACCAGTCACGTGTATGGCCTGGCTTATGTTGACACAGCCTCGGGCCAATCGGTGTTACTGGGTCAGGTCCAGGATTGCAGCGGCTTTCAGGTGGCTGACCACCAGATTCTCTTCCCGGACGCCTTTACCGGAATCTTGGCGGACGTGCGGTATTCGGTGAGCAAGGCGGGCTTTGAACAGGACGTGATTCTGCGGGAGCAGCCTCCCAGGCCAGAACGGTTTGGACTAAGCTCGGAGACAACGCAGTTAGAGGTATGGACTGAGTTTACCGGGTCGCCGGAACCAGTAAGGATTAGGCATGAAAATGCGCGCTCCAATGGCCCGCAATCGACGCTGGAAGAGCGGGATGACGAGGTCTTGGATTTTCAAAGCGCCCGGGTTGGCACGGGCAAAACGTTTCGACTGGGGCGCGACGACGATCCGCTCTCGTTGGTCGTTAAGCGCTGGGTTCGGGTGGACGACGGAAGAAAGTTCTTGGTAGAATCTGTCGAGCTCGACGCGGTTCAAAGTGCCCTCGAGACGCTTCCGACGAGTGGGGGTGGCGCCCGCATTGGCCAACCGTCAGCCGACCGAATGTCGGCGCTCCGTGAGCTTCCCCGAAAACCTGACCGACGAGGAGCGGCCACCGCGCAAATTCGGCGATTGACGCTAGGTGCGGATGATGTCGCCCTGGCCGAAGCCGCTCGACCGGGCTTGGTCCTGGATTATCTGACCCTAACTACTAGTCAGAATAACTACACCTTCGCCAGCGATGACACTTATTATATCAGCGGTACGGTCAACCTGAGCGGTTCGACGACCTTCGAGGGAGGCACGGTCATCAAATATGACTCGGCGACGACTTCCAAAATCGAAATACAAGGATCACTTAGCTTTGGCGGCGCCGCGTACCGGCCGGTCGTCTTCACCGGCAAGGACGACAACACCGTCGGTCAAGTCATTGTAGGCTCAACTAGCGATCCGAGCGGCACCTATTACGCAAATCCCGCGCTGATCCTAAATAACAACAGCAGCACGACGCTTAATCATCCTCGGTTTAGTCATTGCCGCCGAGGGTTGACTTTTGCTGGGGGGCCAAGCCACTGGGTGAGGCACGCTCAATTTGTCCACTGTCAGGAAGGCCTAGCACCTAAGAATACGGTTTACCTGCATAATGCCCTCTTTCATCGAGTAGATAAGGTGCTCGCGGGCACGGCCGCGACCGTGAATTGCCAGCACCTCACCGTTAACGATGGGAGCACCGTCAACTTTGGCTCCGCGGCGACGGTAAGTTACCTCAACAGTCTTTTGGTCGGAGTCACCACTCCGGGAAGCTATTCCGGCACTCCGCCCGACATTATTGCCAGTAGCACCGGCGTCTTCCAAGCCGTGTCCGGAGGAAGCCATTACCTGCCTTCTGGAAGTCCCTACCGCAATGCCGGGAGCGCAAGCATCGACACCACTCTTGCCCTTGAGCTGAAGAGCCTGACGACCGAGGCCCCACAGTTGATGACCGGTGGTCTCAGCGTAGGAACGACCCTTACTCCGCGAGTCCTGCGCGACATCGATCAGGTCGACAAAGGCTTCCATTACGTACCGATTGACTACGTTTTCAGGTCAGTCACCGCGACTGCGATGGTGCAATTGACGAACGGAGTCGCGGTGGCGGTTGCCGGCGCCTATGGAGTGGACCTCCAAGATGCGAGTAGTCTCATTAGCGAGGGTCGCGCAGAACGCCCGAATCGCCTTACCCGGTGGAATAGCGTCCAGGAACAGTCGACCTCAGAAGGCAACGGCGGGCCGATAGCACGGATCGGAGCCAATTATACGACCCGCCCCTATATTTCAGTAAGATTCACCGAACTGACAGCGCCGAGCAAGTCTGGCACAAGCCTATTAGACACGGGCGGTACGCAGCCATTTCAGTCCGTCACTTTAGAGTTCTGTCAACTAAGCAACGTCGGGTTGACCAGCTTGTGGCCTGGGGATTCGCGTTCGGCAACGGTCACGTTGCGAAACAATCTGTTCGAGAGGTCGGTTCTTAGCATTAACAAAAGCTATACCTCCCAGAACACTCCGCTGACTTTAGCAGGCAACAATAACTTGTTCTGGCGAGGCTCCTTTTCAGTCACCTACGACTCAGGGAGCATTAACCCAGCGTGGACTCTCAAGGACAATCTTTTCGATGGAACGATTCAAACCCTGACCGGCAGTGGCACGATCAATGTGATTCGGTCGAACAATGGGTTCACGACTGGTACAACAACCACTTTCTCTGGAAGCAACGACAAGACGGGGCTGAGCACTGACTACCAAGCCAATGGGAGCTGGGGGAACCGGTACTATCCGGCCGCCGGTGGCCATCCGAGCTTGAGTAGTTTGATCGATGCGGGGAGTCAGACCCGGGAAACCGCAGGTCTCTACCATTTTACGGTCAAGACGGCGAGCAATACTAAGGAAGGCGCGGACAGCCTGGTTTGGGTGGATATTGGTTTTCATTACGTCGGGCTGAACGGTTCAGGCCAGCCCAGCGACACGGATGGTGACGGTCTGCCGAACTATGTGGAGGACCGAAATGGTAACAATGTCGCCGATTCGGGGGAGACAAGTCCGAGCACGTACAACTCACCCGGTGGGCTCACCGGTTCGACCGCGTTCACCGTGTACACGGCACTTAAATAGTTCAGGTTCTATATTTATACTCCTATGAATCTCAGATCGAGCAACCGACAGTCTTTGGCTTCGCCGGCTTTGGCCGTGCTTGGGGCAATGGTGTTTTGTGGTGTCTCGTTGGCCGATTGCGGTCCCGACCCGATGGGTCGAGAATGTTGGGTTCCCAATGTTACGATCGAGTTCAGTCACGCTTCGCACGCAAAGCCCGGCTGGCCGGAGTTTTGTCCGGCCCGTCCACCGTTCGTTCAGCACTATTTGAGTTATACGATTGTTTCGCACAGCAACGCGCAACTCGATGAACAAAATCCCAATTGGCCTGGAGAGTCGGTGAGTGAGGCTGGCTTTTCTAAGACCTGGTCTCAGGGATACCGCGAGCTGCACCTTAGTTCCTCCTACGACGCGACCGAAACGACCACCATTGATCGTCAGACGGAGGCGATTAAGAGCCATACATTTAGTGGATCGATGAATGGGACTACCGGCGACGACGATCAGCGACTCTACACGCACCACACAGCCGGAATTGGATACTACAAACGCAGCTCGCTCCGTACGTTTATGACTTATTCGGAGCAGCTAACGACGTCGGGGTTCCAAGGGCGCTGGCAAGGTAGCCGCACAGACGGTTGCAGCGGATGTGGCTCGTATGTCACTCAGGATGATTGGACTCACGAAACGGGTTGGTTCCCGACTCCGCAGCAGACGGCGAACACAGACTACCTGATCTCGGCCATCCAGCGCTTCGGTGATCGTCAGGTGCTGTGCACCCCCACTACCCGAAAGATGGATCAAACGACGCCTCCACCCGGGGGAGCCGCCTCTACCGAGGAAACCATTTCCAATCTGTATTCGGACGCTGATCTCGAGGCAAAGGTGCGTAGCGACATGGCCGCCAGTGGATGGGGGGTAGGCATGCGCTCGGCCAAGCGCCTCTGGAGCGCCACTCACGAGTACCTCTATTTACGTCGGCTTCTCCTGACTTTTTCCTTCGCGACCATCGCCGGGCAGCGGTACACGCTGAGTTGGACTGAGTATACGTTCAGTTTCCAAGGTGGGTTTCGGACCGAGCAAAAGAGTTGGACCCTTGCGTCGGCACCCGGGGGCGAGGTGACCTACCAAGTGATTGTTGAGCCTCCAGTTGAAAACGGGGTTAGATTTGCCGGTGACTTCAAGGTATGCCAGGGCTGGAGCTCCTTGAGCTCGGCCGGGAGAGTATCGCGGGCTGGAAGCGCCCGCGGATGTTGTGGCGGTGACGCCGACTTGGGTGACGGTCGGGTCGCATTGGAGGGTGGGCCTCTGTTGACCGTCAATCTCGGAAAAACGGAATTCGGTGCGCCAGCCGGGGTGCTGACCCTAGCCGCGCTTACTCCGCACGAAGGTTTGGCCCAAAGCGCTTCGCTCACCGCTGCGTCGTTGGCGAGTTCAACCGAGCTGGTGGTCAATTCCAACGGGACCATCGCGCAAGCCAAATCATCTCAGCGATTGGTGCACGTGGAAACGGTCTCCGGATATCAGTTCAAGATTCACTTCTTCGGGCCGACACTCTCCGCCAAAGGCGCCAATGGACTGTATCCAACGAATGGAATGCTGGAACTGACAAGCTGGACCGTCACTGCTCCCGATGGCGCGCAAGGGAACTTCAATCGTCTGCGAATCACCGAAGACAAAGCCGGTAGCCTGCGCACGAGCGAGTTCGTCTATTCCGAGGTCGATCGTTCTTGGACCCTGACCCGGCCAGAGGGGCTTTCGGTTGAGCGGCGCTCATCCTCTTGGGACCCTGCCTTCACCCAATTGACTGAAGTTTATCAGGCGCTCGATCCAATTAGCTTAGCGGTGGTTTACCATGAAGAGTTCCGCTACCAGCTATTTGGCGATGACGCGATCGGCTACCCCGAACGTGATCAATGGATTTGGCTGGTGGAACACCGAGTGGGAACTGGGGCCAATGCGTTGGTAACCACGTATGAGCCAGACCCTAATACGGGGCGGCGAAAAGTCGAGATCGACCCCTATGGGAGCTGGACTGTTCGGAATTATGATTCCATGGGCTTCCTGAGCGAAGTAATCACGGGCCTAAAGGACAGCACGCATTCCGACTTCGTGAGTAATTCAACATCCGCGCCGGTGAAGAAACGAGTCTTCGAGTATTCGACGGTCGATGCCTGGAATGATGATGGCGGTGTTCTCCCCCGTTTGGCTCGTACTGAGACAGAATCGCAATCGGAGGTCACTATATCCCAAACCAAACGCGTCGTGCATGCCGAGCCCATCAGCGGAGCCATCGAATGGCTTCGGGAATATCGGATGCACGCCGAAGATGCTGACCAGTATGAACCATTGGGGCTCGACGATCCGGCCAACCTAGTCACCGAAACTCAGTTCTACACGAGTGGTCCTTCCTTGGGCCGGATAAAGTCCGTGAAAACACCTGATGGTCTGATGCAGATTTTCACCTATGCGGATGGCGCTGGGCTGAGGACCACTTCGGTGGATAGTGGGCTAGCGGATTCGAATGGGGCGATTATCAAAGGGACCAGAAGCGTGACCGTAGTTAATGACGCCGGACAGACGGTCAGCTCAAGTACGGCCAGCATCACTGGCCTCAATACGACACTCACTACGAGCTCGATCACTTTCGACAATTTCGACAGTCGAGGGCGGCCGCAGCGGACCTTAGATAATCTGAGCGGATTGGCGGAATGGTCATCCTATAGTTGTTGTATGCTCGATTCGACGACGAGTCGGGAGGGAACTGTGACGAGCTATACCTACGATTCACTGAACCGATTGCGGACGAGCACAATGGGCGGAGTCACGACCATCAACAACTACGATGCCGCGGGACGCATTCAATATATCCAGCGTCAGGGCTCAGACGCGAGTGTGATTACACTCAGCGGTTATGCCTACGACGACGCGGGCCGGACGCTTTCTGAAACGAACGCCGCCGGTGTCGTTACTTCTTTTGTTGAGGACCTGTCCAATGGCTATCTGCTGCGGACGACTACCGAAGCGGTGGGAACTGCTGAGGTAGTGACTCGCAAAGAGCGATACTTTCGCGATGGGCAGCTGGCTGAGATGGGCGGGACAGCAGCCTCGCCAGACACGGGTAGTAATCCCGTCCGCTACGATTACGGAGTCTTTAACGAAGGGGATCACGACAATCCCAACTATCATCCCTACCGAATTACTATCAACCTCACCTCTGCTGGCACGCCCACGGGAACCAATGAGTGGGTTATGACCTGGTCGGACTTTTTCGGAAGGCCGTACAAAACGATTTATTCCGATAGTTCCCCATCCGACCTGGCCAACAATCCCGCTAGTGAATCGTTTTATGACTCGGCGGGTCGGGTCGTGAGGCAGGTGGATCCCGATGGCGTCACGACCTTGTTCCTGCGCCAGAACTACAATGAGGACTTTACCGTCATCGACCTCGATCGGGATGGAATCATTGATTGGAATGGCCCGGATCGCATTACCAAGACTCTCAACGAAACAGTCGCCGAATTTGGTACGACCACGCGCCGAACCACGGTCTCCGAGTACAAACTCTCAGGTAACTCGACCGCGAGCGTCATTTCGACAACCTCGAGCTCAGTGGATGGCTTGCGGACGTGGACCGTGACGCCAGGCGTGGTGAATCCGGCGCAGACACAGGTAAGTTTCCCCGGGAACGGTTACCGCAACGTGACCAGCACGGCGCCAGATGGGTCCTTCTCTGTGGCCCAGTACCAACACGGACGACTGTTGTCCCAGACTCAATACTCAAGCTCGGGTTCGCAAGTGGGGAAAATTAGCTACACCTATGATGCCCATGGGCGCCAATGGAAGGTCACCGATGCTCGGAACGGCACGACGACCTACGGATATGACACCTCGGATCGGGTCGTCAGTGTCACCACTCCTCCACCGGGAACTGGCCTCGCCGCGCAAACGGCGATGACGGTGTATGACTCGTTGGGCCGGGTCCAACAACTGATTCAGCCGGACGAGTCGGTCGTGAAGAATGAATATTTCCCCACGGGTTCACTGAAAAAGACGTCGGGTAGTCGGACGTATCCCTTGGAATATACCTACGATGCGCAAGGCCGAATGAAGACGTTGAAGACTTGGCGACAACTCGCTGACGCGGCGACCAGCGCAACCACGACGTGGAATTACAACCCGTATCGGGGGTGGCTCGACAACAAGCGCTATGCCGATGGCAAGGGACCCGACTTCACGTATACCAAAGGGGGACGGATGAAGACGCGCCAATGGGCGCGCAAGAACGGTAGCAACCAGCGATTGCTCACGACGTGGACCTACGGGTTTGAGAGCGCGACCGGTCCAGAAGACAATCCGTCCAAGAATGATAGCGGAGACTTGGTGGCTTTGTCTTACACCTACGACCCGCAAAACACCCCGACGGTTAGTTATGGGTACGATCGGTGTGGACATCCGACGACCGTTACTCGAGGCGCACTGACGGCGACCCGAACTTACAACACGACGGGCGATCTCCTGAGTGAGAGTTGGTCGGGAACAGGTGCCACCCTCGCCGGCTTAAGTGTCATCGCCAGCTACGACGGATACCTTCGGCGCCAGGTGATCTCGGCCAAAAATGGGACGCAGACTCTGGCTTCGGTGACCTACGGCTATGACACAGCCGGGCGCCTCGCGACGGCTGGCGATGGAACCTACTCGGCAACCTACGGGTACCTGGCGAACTCAGCGTTGCCAGGAACCCTAACCTTCAAACACCTGACGACGACGCGAATGACCACGACACGTTCCTTTGACTTTCTGAACCGATTGTATCAAGTCAAGTCCATGCCCGCCGGTTCAGGACAAAGCGCCATGAACTTTCGCTACGGTTACAATGATGCCGGGCAGCGAATCACGCTCGACATGCCCGACGGCAGTGGGTGGCGTTATCAATATGACAATCTGGGCCAGTTAATCGTCGGCCGGAGATTTTGGAGCGATGGCACCCCGGTGGCTGGTCAGCAGTTTGAGTACGTATTTGACGACATTGGGAACCGCAAGATCACGCTCGCCGGCGGCGACAACAACGGCGCCAATCTCCGCCAAGTCACGTACACCCCTAAGCCAAACGGTTTGAACCAATATGACACGCGGACAGTCCCGCCTTATTGGGACGTGACCGGTATTGCCCTGGCTAGCGTGACGCCAACCATCAACTCAACTGCTCCCGATGCGCGCAAAGGTGAATACTTCTGGAAGGCGCTGAATCTTCCCAACAGCACGGGCCCGCAATGGACGGCCGTAAACGTCACGGTGCCTGGAGGGGTCGCTCAGACTGGCAACGTCTTGATGCCACCAGCCACGCAGACCTTCACGTACGACGACGATGGGAATCTGCTCAGCGACGGTCTCTGGAGCTACACGTGGGATGCGGAAAACCGGTTGCTTGCCATCCAGAACGTCGCGGCGGCTTCACTTGTTACCGCCGCCCGAAAGAAGGTCACCTTCGAGTACGACGATCGAAGCCGACGGATCGGCAAGAAGACGTACGCCTGGGGCAGCAACGACTATTCAACCACGCCTTCCTCTCAATCGAAGTTCCTCTTGGAAGGTTGGAATGTGCTTGCGGAACTCGACTCAGCCAACGCCGTCACGCGTAGTTATATTTGGGGGAACGACCTAAGTGGAACTTCAGAAGGTGCAGGTGGCGCGGGCGGGCTCATTGCCGTCAAGCCGGGCGGGACCACCGCCCATTTCGTCGCCTACGATGGCAACGGCAATGTCACCGGACTCGTGGATGGTTCCACGGGAATCCCGTCGGCCACCTACGAGTACGGCCCCTTCGGCGAGATGATCCGCGCCACCGGCGCTCAGGCCAAGGCCAACCCCATCCGCTTCTCCACCAAATACCAGGACCCCGAAACGGATCTGCTGTACTACGGTTACCGCTACTACAGCCCTACGTTCGGTAGGTGGATCAATCGCGATTCGATGGAAGAACTTGATTCTCCGGCATTATATGGATTCGTCTCAAACGACCCGTCCGGAAGAACGGACACGCTTGGACTTTGGGCTAGCCAGATGGGCTTCTTTATTCATCAAAGTGCTATCGATTCAGCTTTGAGCTTTGTGGAAGATAGGTTTAGAGAAATCATTAAAGACCGCCAAGGGCATGACGGAATTGATGCATTTCAAAGCGGAAAGCTCTCTTTTCTCCATGCAATGCGGAACCTTAACACGCAGGAGGCGGTTGCGACAGCGCGAGCGAAAAGTATCCGCTGGGTGCAAGTAGAGATCCGTGCCGCTTGGAAGTTATGGCGCCAGTGCGACAAAGAAGAGGCTTTAGTCAGGTTCGGCAATGCGTTGCATACTATTCAAGACAACACTTCTCCGTCGCATCAGTATTTTCAGCCTTGGGACGATCGGTGGGGAAATTTTGATAACAAACCATTCCCTCCACTTGCCTGGAATCAGCATATCAGGTTCGAGATTAATGATCCTGGTACAGGAAGCTTATTGCACAAGGCAACGGCTGGAATGTGGGACCATCTAACTGCCGAAATCGAACCGAAAGTGTCCGAGATGTGGTTTGATCTTTCTTACTGGGACAGGTGGTCCGGTGAATAATATATGAAGCACAGGTTATTTAAAGCACCATGCATCATGTTGCACATTACAATATGCATTATCGGTGGAATCGCCGCTATTGGTGGATATTCGTCATATACATTTCAACAATCAATTGGCTTTTTGGGACCGTGGTTGCGGCGTTGGTATGAACATTGCAACAATGTTTCGGCATGGGTTCAGGGACTACTTCCTGGAGTGCCTCTAACTACTTCGACTGGACATGGCGGAATGGGTGGGCCTTCAGTCTACGCCGTTATGATATTGGAACTTGTGTTCGTCTCTTTCCTGGTGTGCTTGGTTTGTGCTCAAATCACCGGGGCAATGTCTAGGAGTAGGGTGCGACGAGCTATTCGGTCGCCTAACTGAACAGGATGTGCGTGGAGAGATAGCGAGTGTGGCATATAAGGTGTGTGTCACCGGTCGGCCGGCCCAGCCGGCCGGTTCGGGACCCGAAAGGTCCAGCGTCGCAAAGCTCGTTGAAGCGGCGGGGGAGGATGGGCTCGCGCTCTGCCGGGCCGCCCACAACCACCGATACACCTTGGACTCGGCCAAGCCGTGTTCCCGCGCGAAGCTCCGAACCGGCTGCCCCGACTGAGCTAAACGCGCTAACCACGCCGCCCGCTGCGCCGCACTCGTTCGCGCCGCCCGTGACCTCCGTATCTCTTCCATCCGCTCTTTTTACCCCAGCTTCCCGCAGCTCACCAGATTAGGTCTAGAGGACGCTTACGCACATTCGCGGCAAGTGTCTGCTTGGCCAATATCGCCACGGATAGTCCCACCGCTTGGTGTGAGCTTAGTTTTGAGTTCACATCCAGCACACCTCTTCTGATGGTTTGTGGAGACGAACTTGCAGCAGGAGGGCCCGTTTGACATTTAACATGGGACAATCCCCCCGTATCGATCGATTCCCAAGATTTCGGGAGGCTCAAAACTGGGATCATCGCGGGGCTCTCAACGCAGCGATGGAATGCGGGGGTTGACAGGAACTGAGTAGGTCGCGCCCGTTGGAGGCTCGTCGCAGCCCGAACTTCTAGTGCTTGCGTCAATTGCAGAGACCCGCCATGCCGCGTCTCTGCGTCTCGCCAAGACGGACGTCGGGCTAAGCGTAGCTATAAAGTGGGGATCGCACGCGAAGGCGATTCGTCCTTAAGTACGGGCCGGGCCGAGTCTATTTGATGATCGCCAAGTCACGGAACTTCGACCCGAAAATACTGCGTGCCAGATTCCTGGAGAGGAATCCCCACTGCTACTTCGCCATCTGCGACCAACGCTTCCAATTCGTGGAGGAGGAACCAATCACCAGACAGCGCGTCGGCGCCTAAGATTCGGCCGGTCGGGCCAGCAGGTCTCCGGATGGTGAGCACCACCGAATCGCCCTCGACGCGGACGGAAATCAGCGGAGGTGCAGGCGCGGGGATCAATCCGGGCGATCCGCCGAAATCGGCACTAAGCTGCCAGTAGTCCGGATCGCTGAGGTTTCCGTTCGGGTCGCGGACTTCGAGGGACCGGCCGAACCCATCGGCCTCCCGCGGCCATGGCGGGTCGTCAGAGTAAACAAACTGTTGGATCACGATTCCGTGGCGATCCACGAGGCGCAGAAGTTCTCCCGCATTGTTCAACGATCCCGAATATTCGCCCGTGACTGGGAGATTCGTGCCATACCGTCGAGCGAAGGCAGCTTCGTCCTTCACCACCAACACTCGGCCGCCAGCAGGTAAGGTCGCAACACGCCCGCCAGTGAAATCAAAGTCGATGCCGTCGGTAAATCGAACGCCCACCAACGGCAGCCCTCGCGGTCCGAGGTTCGCGAGCTCCACGAACTCGAAGTCGTCGGCATCGGCGGACCCGGCGGCCGCTTCCTCCGCCGTGGGATCGGACGGATGATACATCAGCTCAGTGATGCGCAGGTAGGCTCGCTGACTGTCCGGGGCGGCGGTGGTCGTCACCACGATCTGATCTTCGCCGACTCTTTCTCCACGGCGGTTCAGGGACTCCAGATGGAGTTCGTTGGTGCTGGACGCCAGCGGCACGACGAGCCGCCAGCGTTGCGCGTCGAGCCAGGTCGGAGTCATCGCAACCTCTTGGCCCGCCAGACGAATCTCTCGGACATCAATCCAACCGCGGCCTTCGAGGGTCACGACGGGGGTGTTCACGGAAATGTCAGCGCCGCCGTTCGAAGTGATCTCGAACTCAATCTTCGCCGGCAGCCGCCCGCGCACGAATTGGCTGCGTTGGCGGACCCGGTCGAGCACGTAGGAATAGTTTTCGCCCGCGACGGCTGCGAATTGCGTGACCCACGGGCGCAGGTAAACCTCATTGAACGTCGTCTCCATCAGATCGAGCAAATGCCCGTGAAAGAGCCGGGTGAACACGGAGGTGCCAATGATACGACCGAGGTTCTGGTTGCCCCATAACGGCGCCGAGGGTTCGTAGGCGAAGAAAAAATCCCAGTCATAGGGAAAAGCCAATACTCGACCATCGTTCGGACGCGCGAAGAACTGGAGATTGTGCGGGTTGCCCTGCGTGTAGGTGTCCCCGACGCCGAACAACGAGGTGAGCGCGAAAACGCGCATCCATTCGTCCACGTCCGCCACTTCGGGAAGCCGTCGGATCAACGCGTCGCCACTCAGATCGAACGCCTTGGCCATCGCCATATAGTGCGAGTAGTCGTCCCGAGCGCGACGGCTCTTGATTGTCGTTGTCCAGCGGTATTGCTCCGGATCATCGCCCAAGTTGGTGATGTCGTAGTCGCCCACCCAGCCAACGGGAAACGGCAGTTTGATTCCCTCGACCGATCCGTTGTCGGTCGCTTGGGCGACGCGGATTCCCTCCATGTTGAACGACGTTCCCTCGTCGCCGTCTTCGAATTGAGAGGCGAGGAAGATATCGCCGTAGTGAGCCAGTGACATGCGGGCCGCGCCGGAATTACCGGGACGATGCGACAGGAACTCCACGGTGTCCTCATACATGCCCGGCACGCCCGATTGTACCTGCACGAATTTCCCGATGATTTCCTGCATCACCCGGCGCTTGAGCTGGACGGTCCGATGCACCCCGCGAAAAAGCTGATCGGCAGGAAATTGGATGTTGAACGAACAACTATCGGGGTCATTGCGGCTGAACATGCTTCCGTGCAAATGAACCCCACAGTCGTAGAAGATTTCTCGGCCGTCCCAGATCACGGTCGCACCCAGACGATCATCGCTCATCATATTCTTGAACTCATGGAGGCGAGCGGCGTCAGGCGAGTTCACGATGAGATGAAAACCGCGACGGCGCGGGCCGGGGACGCGGGAATCCACGCGGATCAGCGCGCGCGACGACGGTCCACCCGCTGGAGCAAATGACGTCGCATCGCGTCCATCGCGGCCCTCGACCCAAAACTGGATCACGGTTCCGGAATTCGCCTGCGCCGGCAGAGTCGCTTCGAAGTAACCGTCGCCCTGTGAATCCATGACGATGGCTTGCGCCGACGAGTTGTTGACGAGGTAGCGCAAAGTGAGTCCGGCGACACCGTCGGGATCGGTGGCGTGGACGCGAACACGAACCTGTTCGCCTGGCTTGGGTACCGGTGGATCATGGCGCAGTTCGGTGTAGGTCGGCCCGATATTGTCCACGCGCGTCGAGTTG
>DLVS01000113.1 GCA_003445095.1 Verrucomicrobiales bacterium | reverse complement strand
CTTGGAATAGCCACTGGCGATTTCGATCAGGACGGTCGGATTGATTTTTTCGTCGCGAATGACGCCACTCCAAATCAGTTGTGGCTGAACCAAGGGGGTGGCCGGTTTCGCGACGAGGCTTTGCTCCGGGGTTGCGCGCTCAACGGCGTCGGAATTCCAAGGGCCGGCATGGGCGTCGTAGCTGTGGACCTCAAGCAGCGAGGTTGGTTGGATCTCTTCGTGACCCACCTCACCGGTGAAGGCAACGGGCTCTTCGTTAACTCCGCCGGACTCTTTGCCGACGTCATCACCCCACGTGGCCCGATGACGGGCAGCCGGCCGTTTACGGGATTCGGAGTCGGATTCCATGACTTCGATCACGACGGCGAGCTGGACCTTTTCGTCGCGAATGGCCGGGTTCGCCTCGGCGCTGTCGATATGCGATCCGACGACCCTTACGCTGAACCGAATAGCCTGCTCCGCGGAGAAGGGCACGGTGATTTCTCTGTCTTGGAACCTGCCGGCGGGACGTCTCCACCGCTCGTTGCGACCAGCCGCGGGGCCGCGTTTGGCGACCTCGACAATGATGGCGCCGTCGATGTGGTGATCGTGAATAAGGACGGCCCACTGCACGTGCTCCGAAATCAGGTCGGCGACCGTGGTCATTGGATTGGTTTCGATGTCCGTGACTCGCGCGGCCAAGTCGCCCACAACGCCATCGTGCGACTCGAGGCCGGCGGCCGAGGACAGTGGCGTCAGGTGCAACCCAACGACGGGTACGCGTCGAGCCACGATTCCCGACTCAACTTCGGTCTCGGCCCTTCGGAGGTCGCAGAACGTGTGGTGGTGCGCTGGTCAACAGGCAACGCCGAGTCATTCGGTCCGCTGCCTGCCGGTCGCTACCATGAACTCCGCGCCGGGCGGGGGACGCCCGCGCCGGGAGTCTTTCTTTGGTGACCCGCACTTCGGGCGAGCAGGGCTTGTCGAGACCGCTAAGTTCACCCTTCAAGTGGAACCTCGAGTTCGTCGGGAAACTGCCGCTGGGAATGGCATGCCTCGTAGAACGCCAAAGTCTGCCTCACGCCCGCCTCCACGGAGTATCGGCGCTCCGCAAATTGACGACCGGCAGTTCCCATCTGATGTCGAAGAGCGGGTTCCCCAAGCAGTCGCACGATGGCATGGGCGACATCGGGGGGATTGGTTGGGTCTGTGAGTAGGCCGGTCACGCCGTCCTGGACGATCTCCGGCCCGCAAGTCATGCGACTGCCCACCACGGCTACGCCGGACGCCATTGCCTCCATCCAGGCGGTTCCGAAGGATTCCAAGAGACTCGGCATCGCGAACACGGCAGCCCGACGCATTCGAATCGCCAGACGCGATTCCGGCAAAGGGCCCGACCAGGTGACTCGGTCGCGAAGGTCATCCGCCAATCGGCCTTCCAATTGCGGAACGCTGGTCATTTCTTCGCCGTACATTTCCAAGCGTGCGTCGGGACATTGTCGGAGGAACAGATTCGCGGCCTTAATGAGACTGAGCGCTCCTTGCGCGGGCCGGAACGAGCCTGCGTAAAGTACCAGATTTGGGTCGAGTTTCTGCGCCTCAATTTCGGGACGAAATAAGTCCAGGTCTATCGGATCGTAAGCGACGGCTGTCCGAACCGGTTGAGCCTCCGAAATGCGGAGCCACTCGTTCAGTAACCACTGTGAGAGACCAATCCAGTTGGGAATGGACCGAAGGGTTCGGAAAGCAAGGTTCTCCCAGGTAGGATTGACCGCAGCGAATGCATCGGAGCCAGTCTCAACGCGCAGTCCGCGGTTGCGAAGGACGTCCGTAACGCCAGGGATGGGCTGAACAAAGAGACCTTCGCGATCGGACCATTCGACGACGTCGATCCGCTCGCGCAATCGTAAGCGGCCCAGTTCGCGGTAGATCGCCCATCGGCGCAAGTCGTGCGCGCAGGCGAAGGGCTGAAACCAGCGACGCTGACTGTTCAACAACGGAATGACTCGGACTCCTGGGTAGTTCCAGCCGTAGTCCTGATCGTAAGTCCCGACGACGGTAACTTCGTTGCCGGCGGCGGCGAGTCCCTGAGCCAGCACCGCAACAACCGGCCCAATCACGTCGGAGGGAGCCGGTGGCAGTTCGTTACAGACAAAGACGATGCACATCAAAGTTGACGGGATTTCGTTCCCGCTTGGGCCACCTGCGCTGATCCTAATCCGTGGCCCCGACTGCTGCTTTAAGGTTCATACGAAACGCTGCCCAACGTAAGCGAGCATACCTATTGGATTTGCGGCTACGGATTTGTAGTAGCGACGAATCCTACCACCATCGGGAAGGGAACTCGCAATCGAATCCCGCTCACTAGATGCATTGACTCCAAGCGGAGGTCTCCTGGGTCCTTGACGGCGGCATTTTCGCCCCCAACGAAGGGAAGAATTGACGCCAACCGATGTCAGGTTGATCGAGGACTTGTAACTTCCGCTTGCCTCCGGTGCGGTCTGCCGCACGCTCCGCGGGCTTCAGTATGACCTACAAGATTGCGAGCCGCGCTGCCTCGTTGTCCCCCTCCGCCACTCTGGCCATTGACGCCAAGGCGAAGCAGATGAAGGCCGAAGGGCATGACGTCGTCGGCTTCGGGGCCGGGGAACCGGATTTCGACACGCCCCAACACATCAAAGACGCCGCCGCCAAAGCGCTGGCCGAGGGTTTCACTAAATACACCCCAAGTTCGGGTATTCCGGAGTTGCGCCAAGCGATCGCGAACAAATTCAAGCGCGATAACGGTCTCACCTACGACCCCTCCCAGATCATTGTCAGTAACGGTGGGAAGCACTCGTGCTACAACGTCGTCTTGGCAACCTGTCAGGCCGGTGACGAAGTCGTTATCCCGGCGCCCTACTGGCTTAGCTATCCCGAGATGGTGAAGCTGGCGAGTGCCACACCGGTGATCGTCCCGACCTCGGACGCGACCGAGTTCAAAATGACGCCCGCGCAATTGAACGCAGCCTTAACACCACGGACGCGCCTCGTGATTCTGAATTCTCCGAGTAACCCGACCGGTACCGTGTACACCCCCGACGAATTGCGGACCTTGGCGGACCTCTGCGTCGAACGCGGTGTGCTGATCATGAGCGACGAAATCTACGAACATTTGGTTTACGATGGCGCCGTACATCGGTCGATCGCCAGCTTCAGCCCGGAGCACTATTCCCATACGATCATTGTGCATGGATTTGCGAAAGCGTGGTCGATGACCGGTTGGCGCTTGGGTTTTCTGGCCGCCCCAAAACCAATCGCGCAAGCCATTGATGCAATTCAATCGCACAGCACGAGTAATCCGTGTTCGTTTGCCCAGAAAGGAGGCGTGGCCGCGATGAACGGCCCCCAGGATCATCTGCCAGTATGGTTGGCTGAATACTCCAAGCGCCGTGCTTTTGCTTGGGAGAAACTCAAGGCGATGCCCGGGATTTCTTGCGTCAAGTCGCGCGGAGCATTTTACCTCTTTCCCAACATTCGAGGAACGGGACTCTCGTCCGGTGAATTCTGCACCCGTCTGTTGGAACGCGAGAAGGTCGCGGCCGTTCCCGGGATTGCCTTTGGCGCCGATGACTACATTCGGCTGAGTTACGCGACCAGCATGGCCAACATCGAAAAGGGCCTGGAACGCCTGAAGCAATTTGTGCAAAGCCTGCGGCAAAATTGATCGGGCCACCGCACCGCGGAAGTCTCACCTGCCATAAAATCCCAAGCTCCAACATTGACCTCCGACCGCTTCTGGGTCCTATTGCCGCCTTTGCATGAACTTTCTGTTTTGGATGGCGGTGGGCGCAATCGTCTGTGTGGTGTTCGCTTCCTTTTTCGAATGGAGCCTGCACCGCTTCTTAATGCATCGCCCGTTGGGCAGTTTTACTTATCCGTTCGAGGCTCATGCATTGGTCCACCACAAGACATTCCGTGCCGACCATAGTTATCACCTGATCGACGAGCGCGACAAGAAGACCATCCCCATGGCGTGGTGGAATGGGCCCGTCCTGGTCGCGATTGGGATCACTCCATTCGTAGCGGTGGCCTGGGCCACGGGCCATTGGGGGTTGCTGGTCGGTGCGGGGATCGCGTGCACCGCTTACTACGCGACCTACGAGTACCTTCATTGGTGCATGCATTTGCCCCGGAACCGATCGCTGGAACGGTCCGGTCTTTTCTTCCGCCTCAACGGTCACCATCTCCTTCACCACCGTTACATGGGCAA
>DLVS01000018.1 GCA_003445095.1 Verrucomicrobiales bacterium | reverse complement strand
GCGCGCTGCGCCGTCCCCGGCCGTAGGCCGGCCCTTCGCTGCTCAGCGCGGAATGTTCACACGCGCCTCGTCGGCTCGATTGATGTTGATGGTACGGACTTATTCTCCGCCTCTTCCCCTCAATGGAGTTCTCTTGTTTTTTTGATGCTGAGCAGCAGATGCCGCGGTGGACTTCGTCCCTCCGCGGGGCCGGCGCCGCGCGGCAGCCCTACCAGGTTCGTCGGCTGGTCGGCTGGTTCAGGGCTTTGAGCCGCGTCTGGTCATTCGAGGTCTTGCGTCGAGAATCCGTGCCTTGCCCCGGGTTTTCGTTTAGAGGGAGCGGGTGTTGGTTACACCTGCTTTTCGTCGTTTGATCGTCCTCGTCGTGCTGCTTTCTGGAGGGGTCTTAGGCATTGGCGCCGAGCCGCCTGAAGCTTCCCCGGTCGTCAGTGGCTTCCGGAAGGTAGTATTGGAGGCGGATCGCGATCTCGACGGCGACGGCAAACCAGACGACACGCTTCCCGACATCATGGAGATCGCCGTGGCGGCTGACGGTCGGGTCTTTTACATCGAACGCGCGGGGACGGTTCGAATGTGGCGACCGACGACGCAATCCTCAGTCACGCTCGACTCGGTCCCAGTTTTTAAGGAACTGGAAGACGGGCTGCTCGGGATCACGCTTGATCCCGCGTTTGCTCGGAATGGCTGGCTTTACCTCTTCTATTCTGAACCGGAAACGCACCTCAATGAAGCCGGCAAGAAGATCGGCACCAACCGCGTTTCCCGGTTCACGGTCACCGGTGATTCACTCGATCTGACCTCAGAAAGGGTACTCCTGCGAATCCCGACTCAACGCGAGCAGTGCTGTCATTCGGGCGGTTCACTCGCATTTGATGCCAACGGGAATCTGTTCGCGTCGGTGGGCGACAACACTCATCCCGGCGAATCCGACGGTTACTCGCCGATCGATGAGCGTCCGGATCGCGGCCCGTGGAATGCACAGAAATCTGCCTCCAACGCGAATGATCTCCGCGGGAAGATCCTCCGGGTCCATCCTGAACCCGACGGAAGTGTCACCATTCCGAAGGGAAACCTTTTTCCGCCCGGCACGCCTAACACCCGCCCGGAAATCTACGTGATGGGAAATCGAAACCCCTTCCGGATCTCGGTCGATCAGCGGACCGGCTACCTCTATTGGGGTGAGGTTGGTCCCGATGCCGGCGAACCGAATCCGCAACGCGGACCGGCCGGATTCGACGAGATCAACCAAGCCCGGCGTGCTGGCAATTTCGGTTGGCCGTACTTCGCCGGCGACAACAAACCCTATTACGAATTCGATTTCGCCACGGGAAAGTCGGGCGCCGCCTTCGATCCGGCTCATCCGGTGAATCGATCCGTACACAACACGGGTCCACTGGAATTGCCGCCAGCGCAACCCGCGTTCATCTGGTATCCGTACAGTCAGTCCACCAAGTTCCCGATCGTGAATGGGGGCGGCGGGCGCACCGCGATGGCCGGTCCGGTTTACTACTTCGACCGAAATCTGAAGTCGCCCACGCGACTCCCGATCGAGTTCGATCACACGCTGTTTATCTACGAATGGTCGCGGAACTGGATCATCGCTGTGCATCTTGATGATCAGAACAACATCGCGCGGACGGCCGACGGAAAGCTGCGCATGGAACGGTTCTGTCCGGACCTGACCTTCAAGCGTCCGATGGATATGGAGCTTGGGCCTGATGGTTGCCTTTATTTGCTGGAAAATGGCACTGCTTGGAACGGCAACAAAGACACGCAAATCGTGCGGCTGGAATACGCCGGAAAGCCGTGAGGCTCACGATCGGTGGCTTCGGACGGGGCCAAAATAGCGCCCATCGGCTGACCAAAATCGTTCAATCCAATCACCTGTTTGGCCAGCTTTTGGCGAATGTTCGCCAATTTTCGCAAAGCTCCAGGAGGGGCATCCGTACGAAGATGGTGTATGCAAAAGAGAGTTCTCGCCTTGCTGCTTCCTGGGGCCATCGCCGCGTTCACCTTGATCTTGGGATGCGCTCATGACGACAAAGCCCATGGACAGATGACCTGTCGCATTTGCGGCTGCAGCCATGCCTCGCCCGACGGGGCAAAGGCATCTATGTGCGCCCACTGCGGCCACGCTCTCGCTGATCACCAATCAACTACCAACACGCCGGCTGCCACTTCGCACGTCCATTGAACGCTGGAACACGTCGGCAGGAATTCGGGGCCACGGGCGGCCGCAGTCCGTCTGGTTCATGAATTGGCGGTTTAGCGGGCGCGCTGCCCGTTCCACCCTGGGCCACGCACGAAGCGGCCTGGCTTCTCCCCGGTGTGTTCGCCGTCTCGGAGCACTGGGGTGCCGTTCACGAATGCCTGCCCCATGCCCGTCGAATACTGGTGCGGTTGCTCGTAGGTCGCGTGATCTTGGATCTTCGCCGGGTCGAAGACTACGACGTCCGCAAAGTAACCCGGCTCTAGCCGGCCGCGCTGTTTGATGCGTCGGTCGGCGTCGTCATTTCACGGATCACGCGGGGTCGGATGGTCGGGTCTTGGAGGCGCTTGGCCCACTCACAGGAAGATCGCGAAACTAAGTAGGATCGGGACGGCACGCACGCCTCGATAGGCTCAGGTCTGGGAGCGGAGGCGAGGAATTGTTGAGCGGTGCACTGGCGATTCTCGTGTCGTCACCACTTCACCGCCCACGCGACTTTGCCTACAATTTGCGACGAGGAAACGACGGCATGGATGAATGAGGAAGCATCGATACTGCGATTGTCCCCCAGAATCGCATAACGGTCGTTCATCAAAATTCCTGGCGCGATATCAAGCCACCCCGGTTCCACCTCGAAGTTCGCGACCGGTCGTACGCCGTCGATTTCTACGAGACCGTGACGCACTTCGATGCGTTCTCCCGGCAGGCCCATTACCCGCTTGACCAGCAGCTCCCCCCGATACCGGGCGACCACCAGGTCGCCCCGGGACGGCGATTGGTGGCGATAGGCGAACTTGTCCACGACCACGAGGTCTCCTGTGCGCAGCGACGGTCGCATGCTGTTGCCCACGACCCAGACGAGCCGATAGCGGATTGAGAAAAGCGCCGCGATAAAGACGGCTGCCAGCCCGACGATCAGCCACCGGTTCCAACGGATTGGCCCGGCGAGCGTAATCGAGGAGGGTCGAAGGATTGATCCAAGCTGCTTCAATCAGGATGGGTAGGATTCCGATGAGCTTCGGCTGAGATTGCCGCAGAAAAGAGCATCGAACCTGAAACTTCACGGGGTTGATCGAGTGCCATCGCGCGCGATTCCTGCTCCTTGAGGAGACGCTTGGCAGGGAAATCGAGGGGAATGCCCAGCAGATGCTGGAAACCCGTGGCGACCTCGGACTCTCGGTCCGTCGCTTGCGCCATTTGGCGCGCGGTCACGAACTGACTGGCCACCAGATCTTCCGTAGGGCGCCGGTAAAGCACTTCCAGATAGACGTCCAACCAACGATTCGCCTGGCCGCCGGAACGCAATTGAAGAAGGAGATCCTCGATCAAAACCAACTCCTCCGGCGTGTCTTTGAATTCTTCGATCCCGCGTTCAAGATCGCGCACGATGGACTGCCGCTCGACTGCGCTTGTGGATTGGGAGAGCGAGGTAGAGAGGGAGGCCAGATACTTCATTCGGGCTTCGGTCCGAAAACGCTGAGCCAGCCCTTGGAGCTCAGCTCGAGTATTCTGGATTTCGGAAAAAGATTGGATTCCGACAAACGATTCGAGCGGCGCGATTTCAGCGACACCCAAAGCCGTGGCAGACTTTTCTTGGAGGTCACGCCACCGGTAGCCGACACCGGCTGCAACTGCTAACGAGGCGGCGAGGCTCGCCAACCGTTGGCACCAGCAGAATCGGTTCATAGAGTTCGGAAGTGGTGCAGCCGCCCTTGGAGCAGTTGCGCTTCCGGTGGTCATGACCCACCAACTCGCCGCCAGGTTTCAGAACAATTTCTGGTGGTGCTTCGGACGTCGAACCGTCCGCGAGCTACGGAGTCCCGCGCAACCGAGCCCGTTCGGATT
>DLVS01000834.1 GCA_003445095.1 Verrucomicrobiales bacterium | reverse complement strand
GGACAAAGCGGCTCTGATTGCGCGCGACCCCAAGGGCGACGTCATCGTGACCGGCACGACGGAAGGCGGGATTTCGGGCAAAGACATTCTCACCATCAAGTACTCGGGTACGGATGGGGTGATGCTGTGGTCGAGCCGTTATGGGCACGGGGTCTATGAGAACGACATACCTTCCGCGCTGGTTGTGGACACCCAGGGCAATGTGACTGTTGCTGGAAGAACCGACGACGGAGGGGATAACTATTACATCGCCCAATATGCCTCGGCGGACGGTGCGCTTCATTGGGAGCACCGTCATGACAATACGCCTGTCGGTGGCACCGTTTCATCCGGGCCCCTCCTAGGAGTGGACAGCGACGGAAACATATTCGTGGGCGTGATGACCCTTGACGACAACGGAACAACCGCCGCCTCAGTCGCGAAGTATTCAGGCGCGGACGGAAGATTACTCTGGGACAAACGCCGAGTCCGAGAAGCAACAACGCACGAAGACTTCATTCATGACTTGGCGGTGGATGCCCAAGGTAACGTCGTGATTTCCGGGAGTTCCCTCAATCCGGAAGGCCCTTCCCGATATTTCACCACCAAATATGCCGGCCAGGACGGTACGTTACTTTGGGAACAGACGACTACCGACCGGGAGCGGCCGAGGGTTTCCGTGGACAGTCAGGGGAATGTGATTGTCGTCGGCAAATTCACCAACGACGACGTTTCCCGCGCTCTCTACATTGCTAAGCGGGCTGCAGCCGACGGCCGACTGCTCTGGGAGATGCGTTCGGACCTAATGGAGATAAATCCGAACCTGAGTCTTTCTGGAGCCCCCACTCACGAGGTGGCCGTTGATACCCAAGACAACATTCTCCTCACCGGGGTTTCCAGTGTCCTGAATCCTGAACATGGCGAATACGAACCCGGCTATAAAACCGTCAAGTATTCGGCCGAGCGCGGTGAGGTCCTCTGGGAGCAGTTTCGTCGCAGTCCGACTTCGATTGGGTTTACCATCCTTCCACAATCGATATCAGTGGATTTCGGCGGAAATGGGCTAGTCTCCGGATTTGTTTCCGGAGATCGCGAAAATGATCCCCCAGATTATGCCGACTATTATGTTGCAAAATATGCGGCGGCGGATGGCCGCTTGCTGTGGGAGCAGTTCTACCAGGGATCAGGTCACGGAGTTGATTGGGCCCGAGCCCTCGGTGTGGATCCGGCCGGAAACGTATTCGTGACGGGGGAATCAGACGGAGGACTCAGCCGAGAAGACTTCTATACGGCCAAGTACGCAGCCGCCGACGGTGCGCTGCTTTGGCAGCAGCGATACGATGGTTCCGCCGACTACGAGTCGGTTGGCAACGCCGTAACGCTGGATCGGCTTGGGAATGTGGTGGTCACCGGCTGGGCCGGACAGGGTGCCTACACCGCCAAGTATGCGGCGGCAACCGGAGAACTGTTGTGGGAGAAACGCTCCAATGGGGCGCAGACAGGTGGGGACGCTGGCACAGCTGTTGTCATGGACGCCCTGGGTGATTTCGTGGTTGCTGGATTCATCAATTCTCAGCATTCCGCGGCCACCAACCGGGGGTTCGTGTCGAAATTGTCGGCGGCGGACGGGACCGTGATATGGGAAGCGCGACTGGAAGGTACAGCGCAGGATATGAAGCTGGATGCCAACGGAAACGTCCTGGTAACCGGTTCGGGGCGAACCCAACTCGGTTCTTACCATTACACTGCCAAACTTGCCGCGGATGGAAAACTGTTATGGGAAGGCCGTTACCACCGTCCCGCGAGCTACATTCACATGCCCGTGCGCCTCGTTGTCGATAAGGCGGGGAATGTAATTGTGACAGGAACCTCCCGCAGTTCGGCGCACAACCGTGGCGACTTTTATACGGCTAAGTATTCGGGGGCCGACGGCGCGCTTCTATGGGAACGTCGTTATGATGGTCCGAGCTACGGCGACGATGTGGCCAACGCCATCGCCGTGGACGCGCAAGGCAATGTGGTGGTCACGGGCGGGTCAACAGCGGGCGCCCATGGCAGCGACTTCTACACTGCCAAGTATGCCGGGACGGATGGAGCCGTGCTCTGGGAACGGCGCTACAATGGGCCGGCCGACGGTTATGACGCCGCCGCAGCAGTCGCGGTAGATTCCAGCGGGAACGTGTTGGTAGCGGGTAGTTCCCAGGGAGGCTCGGGTTACCTTTACACGGCCAAGTATGCCGCGGCCGATGGCGCTCTGCGCTGGGAACGGCGCGCGGGTGGCATCCACCGCGAAGGTGTCGTGGCGGTGACCCTGGACGCCAGCGGGAACGTGTTGGTGACCGGAAACTCAGCAGGCGACGGGCCTTCAGGTTCGGACTCCGACTACTATACCGCCATGTATGCCTCGGCCGATGGAGCCGTGGTCTGGGAGAAGCAATTTCGCGGCCCGGCCGGGACGTATGACTTTCCGATGGGAATCGCCGTTGGTGCTGACGGCGTCGTCGCCGTGACAGGGGCTTCCGGCTTCGACCTCACGACCGTTGTTTACCGCGAGACACTGCCGCTGATCTCGCTAGACCTGATACCCAACGGCCTCCTGCTCCGCTTCACCGGTGAATCGGGACTCACCTATCGGATTGAGCGCGCAATCTCCCTAAACGGGTCGTGGAGGACACTCGCTGCCCCGGCCGCGCCACTAGGTGGTAAGATCGAGTACCCCGATACCAATCTGCCCCCCGGAACGGCCTTCTATCGCGTTACGGAGTACTGACTGACCTCAAATAAGCCTCGGCATCCGATAATCGAGGTGCAGACTCCTGAATAATGTCCGCCCCTTCCAACACCCCCTGCCCCGAGTGCGGCCAAGCTAAGCCCTCCAGCACACCCGACGGCATGTGCCCGAGCTGCCTCTTGCGCCTCGGACAGATCGGTGACGCGACCGCGGGGATAACCACTGACTTAGACCAGGTACTCAGCGGAGAGACACCGGGTGAGCACATCGGCCGCTATCGCTTGCTGGAGCCGATCGGCGAAGGCGGTTGCGGAACGGTGTGGATGGCGGAGCAGTTCGAGCCAGTTCGTCGCAAAGTGGCCCTCAAGCTCATCAAGCTGGGCATGGACACCAAACAGGTGGTCGCCCGGTTCGAAGCGGAACGCCAGGCACTGGCGTTGATGGATCATCAGAACATCGCCCGCGTGTTTGATGGCGGCGCGACCGAGAGCGGCCGTCCTTACTTCGTGATGGAGCTCGTCCGCGGAATTCCCCTCACCGCTTACTGCGACACCGCCAAGCTGAATGTGCGCGAACGCGTGGAATTGTTCGTTCAAGTCTGTCAGGCGGTACAGCACGCGCACCAGAAAGGCATCATTCATCGCGATCTCAAACCGACGAACGTGTTGGTGACCGAGCAGGACGGAAAGCCGCTGCCCAAGGTCATCGATTTCGGCATCGCCAAAGCCACGGGAGTTGAATTGACGGAGAAGACCCTGTTCACGCGGCTCAATCAGATGATCGGCACGCCGGTTTATATGAGTCCGGAACAGGCTGGATTGGGCAGTCTCGATATCGATACGCGGACGGACATCTACTCGCTCGGAGTTTTACTGTACGAGCTGCTGACTGGCCGAACACCGCTGGATCCGCAGAAGCTGCGCAGCGAGGGATACGAGGCGATTCTCAAAACCATTCGCGAAGTTGATCCGACCAAACCTTCGACCTGCCTCAGCACTTTAGCCCTGGAAGACCTCGCCACCGTTGCGAATCACCGTCGCGAAGAGCCACACAAGTTCCGCAATCTCATTCGCGGCGACCTGGATTGGATTGCGCTCAAAGCCTTGGAGAAAGACCGGACACGTCGTTACGCCTCGGCCCAAGACTTAGCGGCGGATCTTCAGCGGTTTCTTAACAACGAGCCGATCGTCGCCCGACCCCCAAGCACTTTCTATCGGTTCCAGAAACTCGCGCGCCGAAATAAACTGGCCTTCGCCACCGGCGGCGCAGTGCTCGCGGCGTTGATCGTCGGGTTAATCGCCACTTCCTGGCAGTGGGCCCGCGCCACACGCAGTCTGCGTCAAGCGGACCTCAGCGCCTATGTCTCCGACGTCGGCCTCGCTCAGCAAGCGCTGACAGTCAATAACGTAAACCGTGCGTTAGAGCTGCTCGACCGTCAGCGACCTAAACCGGGGCAAAGGGACGATCTGCGGGGATTCGAATGGCGTTATTTGTGGCAACAGGCTCATCCTCAAGAAGGGGTGTCCGTCCCCGGAACCTTAAACGGGGTAAGCTTTTCGCCGGACGGCCAGCTCTTGGCGCTTACTGAGAAGGATCAGATCTCCATCCGCGAGATGCCATCGCGGAGGGTCATCACCAATCTTCCGGGTGTTGCGATTTCCTTGGAGTTTTCACCTCGAGACAAGGTCTTAGCCACAGCGGACTTTGACCGAGTCAGATTGTGGAACACCGAAACTTGGCAGGAACTGCGTCCCCCGCTCCAGGGAGTCGGGTTTCCGGTCCGGTTTTCACCGGATGGAGCGTGGCTACTCACGGGCGACCCGACGACCCCATCCAATCCGAGGCTGAATCCGAAGCATCAACTGTGGAGCACCGATACCTGGGAGCCAGTGGCGTCATGTTCGGCCACCCCCGAGTTTCCCTGGCAGGTCCGCAATGCCGTGGCCTTTTCTCCAGACGGGTCAGTGCTGGCCACCCCGTGGGTGCACAACGGGCAGAAGACCTGCACGTTGAGGTTCTGGAAAGTTCCCTCGCTGGACCCCGCCGGCAGTCTTCCGCCCGACAGCTTTGCCTGGGCGGCCGCGTTCCTCCCCGACGGGCGGCACGTCGTCGTAGGGACCTTCTTTGGCGAACAGGTGGTGTGGGACTGGCAGCAAGGACTGCCAGAGCTACCGATCAAGGTGGTCGCGGGCATCCTCCCGACCGTCTCCATGGCCCCGGATGGGAGTTTTTTCATCGCCGCCGGTAATGAAGGTACGCTGACGGTGTGGGATACTCGATCCCGGCAAATCCTGAATCGTTTCCGCGGGTATACCGGCGGGATTTGGGCCTCCACCATCTCCCCGGACAGCCGGGTCATTGCCACCGGAGGTTTCGGGGCCGTACGACTCTGGGACGCCAAGGACCAGGAATCAGCCAGCCGGCTTCGGAAGGGAGGTCTGATCGCGGGCTTCACACCCGACAGTGGTACGTTGGTCTTGGCCCCCAGCGAACACGATTACCGCTGGCACCTGATTGGTCGGGAGCCATCCACCGTCGAAGTTCCCACCAACCCGGCGGTGCGCGTCTCCGTCGTTCATCATCCCTTTGACGCGGTGGGCGACCTGCCGCTCGGCGCCTTGGGCCGGGTGGATGGGAGCGTCGAGATTTGGGACCTTTCCGCCCGGCGACTCAGAGCGTTCTGGCCTGCGCACACCAACGAGATCTCGGTCGCGACCCTTTCGCCAGATGGCACGCTGGTAGCGACCGGCGACGTGAAGGGCCAGGTCAAGCTCTGGAACGCGAGCACCGGGGGGAACTTGGCATCGTTTGACCTACCCGAACGGCCTGCCAAAGCCGTGGCCGAGCTGGTGTTCTCGCCGGATGGGAAAACTCTGGCGGGCGGCTGGTGGCCCAGCGGGTTTAGCGATGTCGTATTGTGGGATGTGAAGACCCGCACGCACCTGATGTCCCTGACCAATTCGAGTGAAGATACCATTGCCATCGCTTTCTCGCCCGACGGGAGGCTGTTGGTCGGGGGGCCCGGCGGGAGCGGTTTTGGCAATGTCTGGGAACTTCCCTCCGGACACCTGCTCAAGCAGCTCAAGGGCCACGTGACCAGCATCACGGACGCGGCGTTTTCTCCGGACGGCCAGACGTTGGTCACCGGGAGTTACGAGACGCTCAAGTTCTGGAACGTGGCGACCCTTGAAGAAGTCGCCAGCCTGCCGACCGAACGCGCGGTGCTACACAGTCTGGCCTTTTCGCCGGACGGCCGAACGCTCGCGGCGGGCTACCTGGACTATTCCGGGCCACCGAACGGCACTAACCAGTCCGGCCATTTCGTGCGGCTCTATCACGCGCCATCGCTGAAGGAAATTGCGGCGATCGAGGCAACGGAGAAAAAGAATGATACTCATGAAGCCAAGACACTCCCTCCGTAGCCGCGGTCGGGAGGACGCGCCGTCTGGTTTGCCTCCGTGGTCAGTAGGACTGATCTTGGACCGAGTTTGCTGTTACGCCCGGCGATTGGAGTGCGCCTCGTTCCCTCGGCGGCTACTTAGTCACTGATCACTGATTACTGATCACTTTCCTTGTAACCTTCCTCGCGGGATTCTTTGGAAGCAGGTGCAGCGGTATCCAATCCGCCACTAGGTTCCAATGAGAATGAATGCATTAATCATCCTACGCGTGACCAGTCCGGAGCCGGTCTGCTTTGAAGTGCGGTGGGGAGCGCCACACCATCCTGCTGCACGCCAGTCCGGGACCGATGGGCTAGTTGATTTAGCGCCCGTCCGACTGCAAAAGCGCCGTCGCCGCTTCGCTCTGCCGGCGCAGTCCAAGACGCTACCGGGCGGATTGGTTCCTTTGTTCCAGTTTGGCGCGAAGCGTTTTGGAGTGCGCCCGGCCCTCCGGCGCTTTTCGAGCGGCACCGCAGTTGGGCGTGTGGTTCGAAGTCAAGCGTCGCTGCCAGCGGAAAACTCCGGAGGACCGGAGTACTCCAAAGCGGGCGCGCGGGGGTTCACTCTGATCGAGCTTCTGGTCGTCATTGCGATCATCGCCGTTCTGGCTGGCATGCTTTTGCCGGTCCTCGGGAGGGCCAAGTCTAAGGCGCAGGCGACAGGCTGCCTCAGCAACCTCAGGCAGCAGCAGATCGCCTGGCTCATGTATGGTGACGACTCCAACGACCGGTTGCCGCCCCTGGACTTCATTGGCCCTTTAGACCGCTACGCAACCCGCACTGCACCGGGGTCATGGATTGTTGGCAATGCCTGGACTGATACGACGACCACGAATCTTCAACAGAGCCTATGCACTCCCTATCTACCGGAATTAAGAATCCACCGCTGCCCTGCCGATCGCTCCAAGGTGCGGGATCAGGGCCGCCTTCACCGGACCCGCAGTTATGCCATCAATTGGCACCTGGGAATGCATCCCAGGTCTGACGACGAGTATCATCGAACCCGGTGGCAAAAGTTCAGTGACCTCAACAAGGCCCCTAGCCCCAGCAAGCTCTTCGTGTCGGTGGACGAACATGAGTACAGCGTCGCGGTCGCTCTCTTTGGAGTGAACCACCCCGATTATCACGACTTTTTCGGAGGCTCGGTTTGGCGGTGGGGCAGCTTCCCGGCCACCCGGCACGGCAACGCGGGCACCCTGAGCTTCGCGGACGGGCACACCGAGACGTGGCACTGGCTGGAGCCTAAAACGCTGGAGATTGCCCGAACGATCAAGGAGTGGACTGTCGCGGCCGCCCCTTGGGCGGTGCAGAACAAGGATCGCGACCTGGGCCGTTTCTTTGCGGCGAGCCCCGAGAGATTTCCGGTTCCTTAACGTAGGCCGGATGGGATCGCCTCAAATATTTCCGGACGAATCGCCGCGTGCTCGCCCAGGTTACGGCGTGAGGATTTCCAAATCTGGCGCCGTGTGCGCGAAGTGCGAGGGATTGCGAGTTACAATTCGGCGAGCGCCCTTGCGCCGGGCGAACGTAGCGTGAAGCGAATCGTAGATGCCGCCGCCCATCACGCCGCGACGTCGGGCTTCGGCGATCGCGGTCTCGTAGTCGGCCCAGGAGAGTGGCTCCACGTCTAAGTTCGACTTCAAGGCAAGGGTCAATTCGGTCGCCGCCTCCACCGGAATTTTGTAGAATCCCGTGAGGGTGGCGAAGGTCTCCGCCAGCGCATGAGCGTCTGTGAAGGGGGCTTCCGATTTCTCCAGAGCCTCGAAGCAGGCGGCATGCTCGGGATGACGTTCCAGGACGGCTCCAACCAGAATCCCCGTGTCCAAGAAGGTCATCGATTGTAATGCCGAGCCGCTTCAACAGCCTCCGCCAGCCCCGTGGACGGAACCGCTCCGGTCCAAAGCTTCAACTTGCCCCGCTTGACGAGCGTACCGCGCGCCGCGGATTCAACTTCCAACACGATTCGTCCGGGTGTGGCCGACGCCTTGAGCCTCTGTCCGCGAGGCACTCCCGCCGCCCGCCGCAATTCGAGAGGAAGCACGATTCGATTGGAGGCATCGAGCTGTACCGTTGTCGTCACGCCATGAATGTGGCGTGGTTATGGCAGGCCAGCAAAGCAGTATTTGACGGGGTGTTGTTTCTCATTTTTGTCATTCCACCCGATGCGCAATCCAGGATTCGGCTGGCCGGAGCGAATCGGTGCGGTCGCCCCACGCGAGTACGGCATCGTCGCAAATTCGAGTGAGGTTTGGTTTATGCTAT
>DLVS01000147.1 GCA_003445095.1 Verrucomicrobiales bacterium | reverse complement strand
GTCAAATAAGGCCTCATTCTGGAAGAAGTATTTTGGTGGCAAGCCATCTCGGCCACCATTTGACAAGAAGGCTTGCGCCGCCCTGATCGCGACCATCAACGGCCATCTAGTTTCCCTGAAGGGGCAACTACATTCTGCGGACAACGCTGAGATTGAGGCGGTTCTTGAGCAAGCAGCGTCAACAAAAGAGACCGCGACTGACGCATTTACGGCCGGCATCAAGATCCCCAATGCCAACGTCTCGTCGTCGATAACTGGTACGATGGAACAAATGGCCTCGACGCAGACCAAACACCTTGTGTCCTTCCGCCGGTCAAAAGTTGAGTTCCTTCGTCGGCACGTGATGGATTTCCAATCAGTCTTTGCCCAGATGGGAACTCTCTCTGGCGGTGATTCGTATCTAATCCTCGACGATCTCTACCATCTCCGTCGCCCCGAGCAGCCGCTTGTTGTCGATTACCTGCATTCGATCGCGAAAGGTAACCGACTTTGGTTGAAGATCGGTACAATCAAACACCGATCAAGCTGGTATGTTCACGGCTCTCCGCCCCAAGGAATGAAGCTTGGCGACGATGCAGACGAGATTGATCTCGACCTGACGCTGGAGAAATACCTGATCGCCAAAGATTTCTTGCGAAAGATTCTCCAAAATCTTGCAGCGAGCGTTGGGTTTTCTGGCCACCTCGATTTCCTGACGGAAACCGGCCTCGACCGAATGGTTCTAGCGAGTGGGGGCGTTGCGCGCGACTTTCTTGCAATTTTCCGGAGATCAGTCCTCGCGACTAAGGAACGAGGTGACGAATCGTCCCGTGGCGAGCGGATTGGGGCAGAGGACGTCAACGTCGCGGCAGGCGACTATGAACCAACCAAGCGAGAGGAGTTCAAGCGGGACGTCTACGACGAAGAGGAATCAAAACTCAACGATGTGTTTCAAGAAGTGCGGGATTTCTGCCTTCGGACCGCTAACTCGAATTGTTTTCTCATTGATAAAGAAATGAATGACAAGAAAGTCGATGCAATCCACGAACTGGTCGACTTGAAGTTACTCCACCTAATTCGATCCCGCGTGACTGTGAATACTCGGCAAGGAAAGATATACGAGGCGTACATGCTCGATCTTAGTCAGTATGCGGGTGCCCGAAAGAAGCGAGATTTGGAGTTAGTCGAATTCTGGACCAATGACTCAAGGGATCAGCTTAGAAAAGCGTCTCTGATCTACATTGAAAAAGCTAAGTGATCTTCAATAACTCCTGAGCTGCATCTCGTCTCAAAGACCTAGACAGTTACCCGAGGCAGCGACTGAGACCATGGTTTACGGTGGGAGCCGATGGCGCTCGGAACTGGGTCGCGTTCTCGTTCTCGCGCAGGGCAGCAGTTGGATGTGGCATTACCACGAGCATCGCCAGCAGAGCGCTGACCTTGTTTCTTAGCCCGGTCATAGCTGGCCCGTTCTCACGCGGATGCCGAGATGTCCTTCAGGTCAGCGCGAGTCGTTTCGTAGGTGATAGCGTAAGTTAGGGCGTCCGGATTGGGCTCAATCCCGTTCCGGTCGCAGTATTGGCGATAGGTGTCCGGCCACCAGTTGCGATGTTGCGTGAGACCGGCGTCCCGCCACGACTTCCATCCCATCAATACCTTGCTCCAACATCGGTCACCGTACGCCACCGCCTCGTGCGCACTCGGCATCTGACTCACGTACCAGTCGCGCCCGACCCGGGCGTGCAACACTTCGTCGGCCCAATCAAAATCTTGAAAGGTGGCGGACAAGGCGTTGTTCGAACGCACGCCCACTTCCCATTCGTGGCGTTTGCCCGTTTTCGGCATCAATCCCTGTTCGATGAAGTACAGCACGGCGTGCCGTTCGAGTGGAGTGAGTTGGCTGTTTAGTCCGAGCGACCAAGTGAAGTTGATCATGACGTTCCTCGGCCAATCCACGCCGGCGCTCACAAATCCGACTTCGCCCATCATCGCATGGCGGGCTTCGTCCCAAAGCTGTCGCGTCATATCCCGATAATACGCCCACGGCTTATCGGGAGTTTCCGCGATGATGCTCGCCATCATTTCCGGCACATCAATCTCGCGGAGCCGCTTGTAAAACATCATTAGCACTTGGCCGTCGATGGGCTTGGACGCGTCGTACAAGAATACCTCGGCGTTCACACCCATGTTGTACGGATCGGGAAAACGGGCGTCGCGTCGCGGCCGACCATCGAAGATCCAAGGAGTCTGTGAACGGAGTCGGGCGGGCAACGTGGTTTCCTGCGTAGTGCCATCGAGTCCGCCGGCCGCGGTGAAGGCCTGGCGGATCACTTCCAGCGCGGGCGCAGCCGCGTAGCGCTGATCGGCCGAGACCAAAGCCGAAGTCGCGGCGCGACCGTAGGCCAACATTTCCTCAACCTCCTGCAATGCTGCGGCACACTCGCGACGCGTCGGCTGGTCGGCCAACACATGGGTTTCGTTTCGATGCCGTTTCAAGGCAGCATCCAGCGCGGGCAAGGCCACTTCGTAAATCCCCAGCAAAAGTTCCTCGGTCGTGGGAGCGCTTAGAATTTCGTCGAAGGCCAGGGCGAGCCCTTCGTGGGGCACTTTGTCCAAACCCAACGGTGGCTCACGCATCTCACCCACTCGCGCGCGCAAGGCCGACACATGTTCGGCACACAGATAGGCGTGGTAACTGAATGCCATCTTCAATTCGTACACCGGCTCGGCGGTGAGGCGGCCGATGAAGATTTGGTGCAATCGCTTGAAGGCGTAGTGATGGCGTTTGAGCCGGCTTACCGATTCCTCGACGGACAGGCCGGGCTTGATGGCCTCGGTGAATGACCCCAGCCCGGCCAACGGAGGCAAGCCTCGGTAAGTTTGGTAATCGGCGGCGAATTGGGCCGCCCGCGTCTGGTCCGGATGTTGCATAGCCGATGCGAGAGGTTAAGTCTAGCGTGTGGTGTCAGACAAATGCCGTGTGGGCTCAGGCAAGTACATCCACACTACCTTTCCCTTCGCGAGATCCCATGCACTTCAACTCGGAAGCAAGGCCGCCGATTGCAGCAATTTCTTCCCAGGTGGGGCGACGCTTTGCGGAGCCGCACGGCAGGGCCTCTCCCACCAATTTC
>DLVS01000145.1 GCA_003445095.1 Verrucomicrobiales bacterium | reverse complement strand
AGGTCAACCAGATCAGCACTGGCCTCCAGTTGCAGGCGCCCTTTGGTGGTGTGAAACAGAGTTCGACCGACACTTTTCGGGAACAAGGCGCTGCCTCCTTGGATTTTTACTCACGCAGCAAGACGATTTATCTCGATTACTCGGCGTGAAAGGAGCGCCGGCGGCCTCGCCCGCACGGGCCCGAGCGAGTCAGGTCACCCATCGATTGAAAAAAGCGGTGGCGGCGCTTCCGGCGCCGCCACCGCACTACTAACGTCCTGGATTTTCAGGCGACGCAGACTGGTGACCATCGATTTCACCAGTGCGGGGGAACTCGCCGAAGCCAGGCCGGTTAAACTCTCCATAGGCGACTCGCTGATTGTTATTCCGCCCCCGGCTCCGGCTGGTACATTCGGAGGTAAACTTCGTCTCCCGCTGGAATTGCGCTGGGCGGCACAACCACCTGCCTTTGCTGGCCGACAGTGACAGGCGTCACTTCAAGTTTAGTCCAGTTAGGATCTTTCAGGCTGGTCGAGGTTTGCACCTCAAACCCGGCGTCCGGGACAGTCCAACTGATGACATATCCGGCTTCAGAAGCCGGAATGAAACGAACGCCGCCAGCAGTGGCGTTGGGGGTCCACAGTGTGGGATCGAGTTCATTGCCAGTGAAATTATCCGCTGCTAAGACTTGCGCTCCCTTTTTGATTTGGACGCCGCCCACACTGACACTTTGGCCCTTGTTGGCATCGCCGTTGGGTTGGACGCCGAAGTAAACGCGCAACGGTGAAACCCCGTCGCCTTTGAAGTATGCCGCGGCTTCGTCACCGATGTCGATCGGATCGCTGACAGTACCGTCGGGAGCGGTCATCGTGAAGATGTTGCCGTTCGCGGTCAGCGTCCAAGTTCCCAGGATCGCTGCGCTGTTGACGGTTGTGTGCGGGTCGCCGCCACCGTAAAGTTCCGTGTTGTTTCCCGCTTGATCGGTCTTGATGCGGAAAGTCGCGTTTCCTCCGCCAGCCGCGTTCGCCTTAATATCCATAAAAATCAAGGTGGGCTCGTTCCAATCGGGAGAGGTTTCGGTTCCCGGAGTGCCAGGGACCAAAAAGATATGAGCTTGGAAGCCAGGATAGGCAGTGGCATCGGGGTAGCTGTTCAGGGTAAAGGAATAAGAAACTGGTTCAGTCACCCCAACGAAGCTGTATTTAGCGGGATTTTCGAGATCGTCGGTGGTGTAAATGTTGTGCCGGCCATATTGATCGTTGCTGGTCGTCACGAGCGAGAGTCCAGCCTGGGCCTTGGCGAATCCCATGGTGGGCGGTGGCGGTGGCGCCGTGTTCCGAGTGAAGCTCAGGTTATCAATATTGAGAGTCACCGGACCCAACAGGCCATTCTCGCCGACTTTGAAGGTGAGATGATGGACCTGGCTCGCGAGAGGACTGAGCTTGAGGGTCAGGTGATGCCACTCGTTGTCGGTGAATCGAGTGCCGCTGGCGCCATCAATTTCGGTCGCGAGCCAGTCCCAACCGGAACCATTCCGAAGAATGACTTCGAAATAGCCATAGTCGCCGCTCGCCCTCGGAGTGGAGCTGGCGTCCACTTTCACATCAAGGTTAACGAAGCTGTAATCCTTGGCGGCGTCCACTTCTCCACCGGGCAAGGCATAAGTGAAGACCGATTGTTGGTACCCGTTAGGAACGCTGGTGAATTGGTGTTCCAGCTTGATGGTGCCAGACGTCGAGCGGCCGTGCGTGTCGGCGGGGTCGAACGAAAACAAGCCCTGAACAGACCAGTTTTCCCAGGTCCAACCGTCGGGCGCCACATCAACCGAGCCGTTGTCCACGTTGCTGATGACCACGTCGTCGGGGTGGGTCGTGTAAGCGATATTGTCAACGTTGAGGGTGACCGGCCCAAGAAAATCGTTCTCGCCGAGCTTAATCGTGAGGGCGCGGATAGAGTCCACGCCATCTTTGGGCACTTGATACGTGACACGTTGCCAGCCGTTCCCGTTCAGCCGAACCCCGGGAAGGACAACCCAGTCCCAATTGTTTCCTTGGCGAAGGACAAGCTCGAGCCATCCATAGTCGCCGTCCGCCCGTGTGGTTGAGGATTCATCGACTTTGACGTCGAAAGAAACGGCGCCGATTTGGCCGTTGTAGTTCTCCGGGCCAGCCAAGGGCACCGTATAGACCGCCTGCTGATAGCCGCTTGCGGAGGTGAACGCGCTCACCAGCTTGAGCGATCCAGACGCGGCCGGGCTTCCCGAAACGACGGAGTTATTCGCGCCATCAAAGGCTGCGGTGCTACCCGCGGCCGACCAGTTTTCCCAATACCATCCAGCCGCATCGGCGTCGAAGCCGGAATTGGTGAAGAGCGTGTCTCCTGCCTGTGCCGTAGCCCAACTGGCGGCCAGAGCCGCTAGGGTTGTGGCGCCCAAAAAACATCCACGTTTGGGACGAAAAGACTCATTGTAGTTGTTCATATGAAGATGACGTACTATTGCCGCGGGCGTTGGTCGCATCAAGGGACATTTGCCGAAAGACGGGATGTTGGGAGTGTTTCTGGGCTACCTCGAGTTCGTCTTCAGTGGCAGGAATGACTTGGCCCATCTCCATGGCCAATAAGTTGCCCACAGGCGTCCTTGGTACCCGGGGTGTCGGCTTGCGGTTCGCTTGAGGGAGGCGCGAAGCCCGTGGTCAGCACCCCAGAATCCAGAACGAGATTCGCGACAAACGTTCAATGCTCTTTCCCGATGCCGAAGAAAGCTTCGAGTGTGCCTTTCCCAAGCGCCTGCCAGATTTTGATGACTTCGTAGATGATCACCGTGGTGAAAGTGACGGCCAGCCAAACACACACCGCTTCAATCGGCAGACCTGGCCAAGCGTCAATGAAGAGTCCCATCATGGTAGCCGGCCGGTAACCCCACCATCCATACGGAATGGCGAGCGTGACTTCCCACAACAAGCTGATGAGCAGGATGAGAAAGAAGGTGAAGCTGAAGGCGCGCCAATTGATGAACGGGCGGGCGGTGTGGAAGAAGCCTGCCGATGGAACGATTGCGACGGCCGTGAGGTAGGTGAAGTACCACGGAAACCCGGCCGGCGACGGTGCTAGGGCCCACTTGTAAATTACCGCCGCAGCGAGCAAGGCAGCACCGAGGATTACCGACGGAACATGAAAGCGCGCAATGCGCGGAAGGTTCTGCGCCTCGACCCGATAATCGGGAACGTTGTAGGCAGCCATCCAATATTCGTCGGCCCAGATATAGCTGAGGAGTACCAACATGAAGCCGGTTACATAGAAAATGAATTCTTCGATCGGAATCGGTCCGCCCACTGCCGGGATGTCGATGCCAACGGTGGCTTGCTTGTTCGTGAAAGTGAAAAAGGCGTTACCAAACAGCAGATCGAGAATTATTCCTGTGGGCGCAAGCACCGCGAGCGCGCGCCAAAACGATCTGCGCGCTAGGGTAAGATCCCGTCGGCGAATGAACCATCCGCTTACGACGGCGAGCGGGATGATGAAAAGCAACAGGCTCCAGGAATATCCGTAGGGAGTTGGGTTGGGGGAATCATTCTGAGGAACGACCGGATGAAGTACGGTGCGCAAAGTGAGCGCCGCCGGCAGAATCAATACCCCGGCGATAACAAAGACGATTTGAAAAGCCTGTTTCGGCAGGCGCTGCCGGATTGCGTCTGGCGTCGGCGGTCCGCTGGGCATGAACGCATGTTAACCCAGCGCCAGGGGGCAAGAAACCCCCATTCTCGCCAGGTGGATCTGCAGCTACAAGAGGCGGCGATCTAACCTGGGGAGTGCGGGTTAGATGATCCAGGTTCGGACCGATTTTCGCTCGCGGCTCCGGCGTTCGATGCGCAGCCTCGTCTCAGTGACGACGCCTTCAGGCCCCGACGCTGCCTCTGACGAGGCGCTGCTCCACAAGCTCGGCTATCGCCAGGAATTGGCGCGCCGCATGAGCGGTTTCTCAAACTTCGCCATCTCGCTGTCGATCATCTGCATTCTCGCCGGTGGGATTACCTCTTTTCACGTGGGCTTGGCGAGTGCCGGCGGAGCGAGCATTGGCTTGGGTTGGCCGTTGGTTTGTCTCTTTTCTCTGACGGTTGCCGTTACGATGGCCCAAATCGCCTCGGCGTTTCCGACCGCCGGAGGTTTGTATCATTGGGGAAGTTTGTTAGGGGGACGTTTCTGTGGTTGGGCCACCGCTTGGTTCAATCTGGCGGGGCTAGTGACGGTGCTCGCCGCGATTAATGCCGGCACCTTCGATTTTGCGGTGGCTACTTTCGGGCTTCCGACCGGGGCAAACCCTGCGTTAGTAAAAACACTCGCGGTTGTCGGGATGACGTTGCTCCAAGCGTTGTTGAATCATTACGGCATTCGACTAACGACGCGGCTTACGGATTTCAGCGGGTGGTTGATCTTGGTCGTTGCGGTGGTGCTCGCTGGCGCGTTGCTCGTGGCCACTCGTCACTTCGAATGGGCGCGCTTGTGGACACTCACCAATCTCAGCGGCCTGCCCGAAGGCGCGCCCGTATTCCCACGCCAGGACAATCTCGCTTGGTTGTTCTGCCTGGGATTCCTGTTTCCGGCGTACACGATCACGGGTTTCGATGCGTCGGCTCACACGTCGGAGGAAACGGTGGGCGCAGCTCACAATGTGCCGCGTGGCATCGTCCGCTCGGTGGTGGTTTCGTCACTCTTCGGTTGGGGCATGATCGTTGCCCTCTTGTTGGCGATGCCGGACGTACGGGCCGGCGCCGAGCAAGGAGCGGCGGTAGTTCCCTGGATCATGAAGATGCGCCTACCTTCCGTGCTGGCCTGGGCTCTGCTTGGAGCCATTGTGTTGTCACAATTCCTTTGCGGCCTGGCGGCCCTGACGTCGGTCTCGCGAATGACCTATGCGTTCGCACGTGATGGTGGGCTGCCGGGTTCGGATTGGCTGCGCGCGGTCAATCCCCACACGCAGTCGCCGTCTGTTGCCGTTTGGACTTCGGCCGTCATTTCGGCGTTGCTGATCGTGTTGTTACGCTATGAAACGATCGCGGCGATCGGCACTGTGTTTTTGTACATCTCGTATGTCTTGCCGGTCGCGGCGGGCTTCTTGGCATATGGATCCCGGTGGACCCGGTTTGGCCCCTGGACCCTCGGATGGGCCTATCGGCCGCTGGCGCTCGTAGCGACGTCAGGCTGCCTGTTCTTGTTGGTCATCGGAGTGCAACCGCCCAATCAGCAAGCGGTGCCGATTGTCGGAGGCGCGATTCTGCTGATGCTGATTGTGTGGTTCAGCGTCGAGCGGCGCCGCTTTCGCGGGCCGCCGGCCTTGACGGCGAAGGCAGCATAAGCCGTTCGCTCAGATCATTATTTTTCGCCGTTCCGCCTCGGTCAGCTCCCGCCACTCCCCCGGTCGGAGCGATCCCAGCTCAAATTCTCCGATGCACACGCGAATCAATCGCAGCGTCGGATGGCCGATGGTCGCAGTCATGCGCCGAACCTGACGATTCTTCCCTTCAGTCAGCTCCAGCCCAATCCAGCAATCGGGGACACTCAGGCGCCGACGAATCGGCGGAACTCGCGGTGGAATTGTTGGCTGCGGATCTAGTCGCCAAGCCCGGCACGATCGCGTGGGTTGCCCCTGAATCGTGACGCCCTGGGAGAGCTGAGTCAGGGCTGCGTCATTCGGAACGCGCTCAACCTGGACCCAATAGGTGCGTCGGTGGGCGTTCCGAGGATCCAGGAGTCGCGTGTTCAAGCCCGCTTCGTCACTCAACAACAGCAGTCCTTCGGAATCGGCGTCGAGCCGTCCCAGCGGATAAACGTACGGTGGGAATCCGAACTCAGCGAGTGGCCGATTGGACGAACCGTCGGGTGTGAACTGGGACAACACGCCATACGGTTTGTGAAATGCGAGCAGCACCGGACGGATTGAACCGACATCCGCTGATGTCGCCAAGCGGCGTCAGAGATCTCTCATAGGATTCGCGCCCGGAATAACCCCAAGGTCTCCAGCAATGCTGGGTTGACCACTACCGAATGCTCACTGGCGGTCGCCAACTGTCGGTATTCCTCGGCCCAGTTCTGCAGGTCGATGGATCGGTCCACGGCAAACCCGCGCCCGGCCACCAGGTTGCCCACGAGGAAGAGCAAATTGTCCCCTTGCTTAGTGATCCGGAGGGTCGGTGTGGGCGCTTCTTCAAGAGGGAAGCCGAGGGGCGACCAGGTCGGGAACGAGGCAGGCGGCGCGACCAGGTGGCGGACGTTCCCGTTGGCCAGCGTGAGCGAATAGATTTCCGAACGGGATGGATCGCCCATTAACGAGTTGAACCCGTTTAACACCACCTGAGGAGCGAGGTCGAAGGCCAACTCGGATTCGTCTGGCGACCAGGCCAGCTTCGTCACCCACCACCCCTCTGCCATTCGCAACACTTCCCGTTCGTTGGCCCCGTTGTAATCTACCACGCGAAGACTGCAGATCGCCGGCAACGGCGCGATTCCGGCTCCGTCGAACCGCGTATCTTGTCTAAGGAAATGCCGCACGAACGCCACCCGGGTACCGTTCGGCGAGATTGCCGGCGCGTAGTCATGCGGTCCGACCGCTGTCGAGACAAAGGTCGAGACGTCGAAAAAAGCATCAAACTGGCCTACCGGAGTGGTGAGCTTTCGGAGGAACGGCGAGATGCTGGTCGTGGAGAAGACTGCGAGCACGGTTCCCTCCATGCTGGTTCGACCGCCATTGCCCACCACCGGAACATCCGAAGATACGGCCGCCACCACCTCGTTCAGCACGGGGTGCCAGTCCACTCCGTCGCCTCCTTGGTTGAAACCGTCCCGCGGTTGCGCCGCCAGGAAAACATAGGGCCCGGCTGGGAGTGCGTCGGCCAGATTATACACGTCGATGATCGGATACCGCTCACTGCTGGGTTGAATATCGTTCTCGCCTAGCGGAGTACCGAGGGTGATCACCCCGGCCTTGAATTGATTCATGACGACGACGCGCGAGCCGTCGGGAGAGAGCGCTTTGTAGTAGGGATAGTTGATCTTATAAGAAGAGATCGTGTTGTTCCCGAGGAATCGCGCGAGGTCATCGGCGAAACGTACGCCGCCCAACACGACTTCATCCTGATAGCTGGTGGCCCGACCGAAATTGCCGGTCAGCAGGTCGATTACGTAAACGTTCTGACTGACCTTAAAAGGGCGTCCAGGGTCCGAGGAGGTAACGAGGAGCAACCGGCCGTTCCGAGACACCGTGGGATTCATCGCCGACGGCAAATTGATGCCTACGTCCTGGACGCCCGTGCCATCGGCATTGACGCGTCCCAAGGTGATCGGCGAAGTCGCCGACCGGACTCGATTGTAAAAGATGACGCCATCGGCTCCGTAGAGCGCAGACGTCGCGGCAAGGGCCAGCAACGAGGCCAGTCGCGCCAGTAGCCTAGAGGCATTCATTAGGGTGGGAAGATCCGAGGTAACGGTGGGACGATCAACTTTTATGGGATGGCCGAGGGCGTACTTTTCACCGCCCCTGTCTTCCGGACGAGCGGATTGGGTTCTCGTCGCTTCAGGGTTAAATCCTTTGAAATCTGTTTGACCCCGTTCGAGGCTGTCTAACCTTACCGCCCATGATTCGCCTTTCGTCTTTGGTTGGCCTGACGTGCGCTGGGTTCACCTCGGTCGCGGTCCTGTCGGCAGGCAGTTGGAGTTTCGTACGGGGACCGCAAGGCGATGGCACCACTCCAGAAAAGATCCCCGCTACCTGGCCAGCGCAAGGGCCCAAGGTTTTATGGCGGGTCCCCAGTCAGAAAGGCTTTAGCTCGTTCTCGGTCGCCGATGGTCGGGCCTTCACCTTGGAACTCCGAGAGGTTGAAGGGGCGCCGCAGGAGGTTCTCGTGGCGCGAAACGCGGACACGGGGGCCGAACTTTGGGTGAAGGCGTTGGGAGCCGTAAAATACCAGGGAGGCGGTGACAGCGGCACGAGCGATAACAAGGGCGGTGACGGGCCGCGCTCGACCCCCACCATTTCAGGAGATCGGGTGTATGTGACCTCGGCGAAGTTGGTGCTGAGTTGCTTCGACGCCAAATCCGGGAGCCTCGTCTGGCAACAAGATCTCCTGAAGGATTTCGGCGGGAAGAATATTTCGTGGGAGAATGCGGCGTCGCCTTTGGTGGAAGAGGGACTCGTCTTGGTTGCCGGCGGCGGCGCGGGCCAGTCGTTGGTCGCGTTTAATGCCACGGACGGCAAAGTAGTATGGAAAGCGTTCGATGAAACCATGACCCACGCGACGCCGACACCAGCGACGATCCACGGACAACGTCAGGTCATCTTCTTCGTCAAATCCGGGTTGCTCTCGGTCGAGCCGAAGACGGGAAAAGAGCTGTGGCGCTATTCCTTTCCGTTCCGCGTTTCTACGGCGGCGTCTCCGGTGGTCGCGGGGGATATTGTTTACTGCTCGGCCGGTTACGGGGTTGGAGCGGGGGCTTGCAAGGTGAGCAAGGACGGCACGGCCTGGACCGCCAAGGAGATTTACCGTTTCAGTGGCGATAAGCCGTTGGCCAATCACTGGTCCACTCCAGTGCTGCACGACGGGCACCTGTATGGGATGTTCCAGTTCAAAGAATACGGCGACGGGCCGGTCAAGTGCGTGGATGTCGCGACCGGGAAAGTAAACTGGGAGAAGCCTGGCTTCGGTCCCGGGCACGTGATTCTCGCAGGCAATCAAGTGCTTGCCTTGGGGGACGCTGGCCAACTGGTGCTGATCGAAGCAACGCCCTCGGGCTACCGCGAATTGGCACGCGCCGACGTGCTCGACGGGAAGTGTTGGACGACGCCCGTGCTTAGCAACGGACGTATCTACGCCCGCAGTACGAAGGAAGCGGTGTGCCTCGATTTCAGCGGCAAGTGATCGGTGGGGTTGGGCTTCGCACGCCCAGCGAATTCCGTGAGACTCGGTCTGTCGCATGAGCCGCATCCTGGTCTTATTTGATTCGAAGTCGGGAAATGTCGCTCAAATGGCGGCGTTGGTGGCCGAAGGTGCGCGTTCGATCACTGACACCGAGGTGCGGGTTCGCGCGGTGGACGAGGCGGTGCCAGAAGATGTGTTATGGTGTGAGGGTCTCGCGGTAGGTAGTCCGACCAATATGGGAATTCTTTCCTGGAAGATGAAGCGATTCTGGGATGAGACGATGGGACCCCATTGGATGGACGTGGATGGCAAAATCGCCTGCGCTTTTAGCAGTGCCGGAGGTTGGGGAGGAGGCATGGAACTCGCCTGCCAATCACTACTGACAGTCCTGATGAACTTTGGGTTCTTAGTGTTCGGCGTCACCGACTACGCGGGAAAGAAAATGACGCTTCATTACGGAGCGGTTGCAGCGAAGGAGCCTCGTGAAGTAGAGACGCAGGAGGCCTGTCGGATTCTGGGCCGGCGTTTAGCGGAATGGACTGCCTTGTTTGCTCACGGCCGGAAGGAAGAGAATCCCGTGACGAAGTCCCTCCCCCGAATGCCGCCGAATTGACGTTGGAGCGCAAGCGGCCCGCCGGCATAAACCTGAACTCCGAACGTCGTTTGCCTCTCTAGTTCGCGCAGGCGAGGCCGCCGGCGCTCCTGAATTCACGCCAGCAGATTCGCCATGACTTCACCGTGTACGTCGGTGAGGCGATAGTCCCGGCCTTGAAAGCGGAAGGTGAGCTTTTCGTGATCGAACCCGAGGAGATGCAGCACCGTCGCATGCAAATCGTGCACGTGGACTTTGTCCTTCACTACGTTGAAGCCGAAATCGTCTGTCTCCCCAAGGGTGACGCCCCGTTTGGCGCCGCCTCCCGCCAGCCACATGGTGAATGCCTGAGGATGATGATCGCGGCCGAGAGAACGCTTCAGCTCAGTGCTCGCTTCGACTTGCGGCGTCCGTCCGAATTCTCCGCCCCAGATAACCAGTGTTGAATCGAGCAGCCCGCGTTGTTTGAGATCTTTGATTAACGCGGCGCAGGCCTGGTCCGTCAGCTTTGCCTGGGCTTTCACGCCGCCTTTGACGTCGCTGTGATGATCCCAGGCCTCGTGAAACAACTGCACGAAGCGAACGCCGCGTTCGACCATGCGGCGGGCCAGCAGGCAATTGTTGGCAAAGGACGCTTCTCCGGGTTTCGCGCCATAAAGTTCGAGCGTTGCTTTCGATTCTTGCGACAAGTCCACGAGTTCGGGCGCGCTGAATTGCATTCGATACGCCATCTCAAACGAGTTGATGCGTGTAGCAATCTCAGGATCGCCCATGAGCCCAAGGCGCTGTTGGTTGAGTTCTTTGACAGCGTCGAGTGTTTTGCGCTGGAGAGACGCACTGAGCCCGGACGGATTGCCCAAGTAGAGAATGGGCTCGGCGCCTTTGCGAAAGGGAACGCCTTGGAAAACCGTGGGCAGGAATCCGCAGCCATAGTTCCCCGCGCCTCCGCTCAGTCCGCCGGCGGAATTCAGGACGACAAACCCAGGAAGGTCTTGCGAGTCGCTGCCGAGCCCGTACGTCACCCACGCTCCCATGCTGGGCCGCCCGAATTGCTGCGAGCCGGTGTTCATGAAGATTTGTCCCGGTGCGTGGTTGAACGCATCGGTGTTCATCGAACGAATGATGGTTAGCTCGTCCGCCACCTCCGCCAACTGCGGAAAAGCTTCGCTCACCCAGGCGCCGGATTGACCATGCTGCGCGAACGAAAACTCAGGGGCGTAAATGGCGGAGTCCGGTTTGATGAACGCGTATGTTTGGCCGCCCAACACATCTTTGGGAACCGGCTGCCCGTTGTACTTCGCTAAAGTCGGTTTGTAGTCGAAGAGTTCGAGCTGACTAGGAGCTCCCGCCATGAAGAGGTAGATCACCGACTTGGCGGAGGCAGGCTGGGGTGACAATTTCCGGGCGAGGGGATTGGTAATTCCGGTGGCCATCCCGGCTGCCTGCGCGGAGGCTCGGTCGCCCAGCAAAGATGCCAGGGCGATCGAGCCGAGCCCCAAGCCGCAGTCACGGAAGAACCAGCGGCGGGTGAGAAATCTCCGCCGTTCGTGGTCGAGTTCGAGGTTGAGATTCATAGGTCGCGTCGGTGTTACCGGTTACTCCTTAGTGAGCGTCTCGTCGAGGTTCAGGATGGCCCGAGTCACCGACGTCCAGGCCGCCAAATCCGTAACCGTGGTGTTCGCCGGCAACGGAGGCGGACTTTTCGGGTCCGACAAAGCAAACTGCGCCGCCTCTTTTGATTTCATCTCGAATTCGCGGCGCGCTTCATCTAATAGGCGCAAGAGAATAACCCGCTCTTGATCGGTCGGCACGCGGCTGACGCACTGACGAAAAGCCCAAGTCGCGCGAGCTTGATCCGTGTCATGCGCAGCGAGTGCTCGCCAGGCCAACCAACGGGCCGCCTGATGGAAGGTGGGTTCATTCAAGGTCACCAGGGCTTGAAGAGGCGTATTGGAACGAACACGGCGCACGCAACTTTGCTCGGCGGTCGGCGCATCGAAAGTCATCATCGCAGGGTACGGCACGCTGCGTTTCCAAAACGTGTACATCGCTCGCCGATAGCGATCGTCGCCTTCACTGACGTTCCAGGGAATCGGCCCATAGGCGAGTCCCATGACTCCGTCAGGCAACGGAGGAAATACGCTGGGGCCTCCCACCTTCGGCGACAATAGTCCACTGACCTTCAGGGCGATGTCTTGAACTCCTTCGGCGTCCACCCGAAATCGGGGACCACGCGCCAGAAAATGATTGTAGGGGTCTCGCTCCAACAATTCCGGCGTGACTCGCGAGGATTGCTGATACGTCCGAGAGTTCACAATCAGGCGGTGCAGATGTTTGAGCGACCACGGACGAGGACTCTCGGCGGGTATTGAAACTCGAGGGCCCATGAATTCTGCCGCGAGCCAGTCCAACAGTTCTGGGTTCGATGGCGCCGGGCTACGGACTCCGAAATCCTCCGGCGCTTCCACCAACCCGCGCCCAAAATACTGCTGCCAAACTCGGTTAACGATGACGCGGGCCGTGAGTGGATTGTCCGCACTGGTCAACCACTGAGCCAGGCCAAGGCGGTTTCTCGGGGCCCCAACCGGAAAAGGGTTGAGGATGGCGGGGACATCGGCCGTCACTGGAGTGGAGGGTTTTTGCCAGTCGCCTCGTTTGAATATCCGCGTCTGTCGCGGCGTAGGCCGATTCTGTAAGGCGAGGGTGGTGTTTTCGGCCGTGGGCCAGTCCTTCCACAGTTCATCCCACTGACGAGCCGCATCGGCCAGCGAAGGCTCGTGGAATAGGAAGACACGGAACAGCTCCGACCGGAGTTCCGGAGTCAAAGAGCCGGCGGCCTGGGCGATCCTCTGGCGTTGGGACTCGCTCAGGGAATCCGCATGCAACGATTCCGAATTCGTCGTCAAACTGAGTCGGACGCGTCCGGGAATAAAATTGGATACCTTATCATTCTTACCTTGCAGGTCATCGCCTAACTTGGAGTGAACCGTCAGGAGCAGGCGTGTTCCGCCGGGAAAGCCGAACGGTTGTTCCGCCACGAAAACGGCCCGTCGTTCTTGGTTGCGGCGGCCGGCCGTGAACGCCGAAGCCCAGCCGCCGTTCGTCGTGACGCCGTCAATCATCGCCGACGCCGGAAATCCGTCCGCCTCCGCGTCCGCCTCGGCGCGAATGAACTTGATGCGATTGGTGACGGAGGCGGTTGGTGCCGTGCCTGAATTGGCTGGTACGAAATCAGCCGCCGGCATCGCGTCCACCATAAATTCTCCGATCAAAAAGTCGCCTTTGCCGTCGAGGCCAGGACCTCCGTTTGGAAGGTTCCCGTGGTTGAGCGTTTCTAATCGGAACCCGGTGATATTCGTATGCGGCACATCGACCCACACTCGTAACACCGAGCTGTTGTAAATATCGCCACCGCCTAACAGGGAAAAATCTTCCTGCTTCTCGAACTTCATGGGCGTCGAGTGCCACTCGTTTGGATTCAATGCCTGCCAGTCGTCGTGCTTAGCGGTTTGCTCCGTGAGCCAAGCGGAGAACTTGGTTTCGACCTCCGGGCGGGCGCGTAGTTCCGATTCGAGCGTCCGGGCCGCGGCGACGATTTCATGCCGCTTTGCCCGAGTGGCCTCTGAAGGTACATCGAGCCGCGGTTCGACGTCTTGGTTTAGGAAATCGTAGAACTGGTAATATTCTTTCTGCGAAATTGGATCGTACTTATGGTTGTGACATTGGGCGCACGCTACGGTTAATCCCAGCCACGTCCGGCTGACCGCATCCACCCGGTCGATGATTGTCTCGGTGCGGAATTTCTCGGGTTCGATGCCGCCTTCCATGTTGACCATTGAGTTCCGCAAAAAGCCGGTGGCGATGCGTAGACTCTGTTGCCGTTCGGCGGGAAGATTGGGTTCGCCATCGGCCAACAGGTCGCCGGCCAATTGGTCGCGGGTGAATTCGTCGAACGCCAAATCTTCGTTGAGCGCGTGAATCACCCAGTCACGATACGGCCAAATGGACCGCGTCCGATCCTTCTCAAAACCGTTGGAATCGGCATAACGCGCCGAGTCGAGCCAATGGCGGCCCCACTTCTCTCCATAGTGTGGAGACGCGAGCAACCGTTCGACGACCTTCGTGTAGGCGTCTGACGATGTGTCAGCCACAAACGCATCGACCTCCTCAGACGTCGGCGGCAGTCCGATAAGGTCCAGACTCAATCGCCGAAGCAACGCGGAACGATCGGCCGGCGGGGAGAACACGAGGCCCTCGCGAGCGAGCCGTGATTCCACCAGTGAATCAATGGGTCCGGGGGGCTCCGAAGTCGGGTTTGAACGTGGTAATTGAGGGCGCTTCACCGGCTGGAATGCCCAGTGTTGTTTTGGGTCAGCCGTAGCGGTTTGCGTCCGCTTAGGCCAGGGAGCGCCCGCATCGACCCAGGACTTCAATAGCGCGATTTGATCGGGAGACAGCGGCTCGCCTTTCCGCGGCATTCGTGGGAGTTCGGAGTGGCTCCCGGAAACAACCTGAAGGATCAACGAATCAGAACTCTTTCCCGGCACCCAGGCCGGGCCGTGCTCGCCGCCCGTGGTTGCCTGATCCTGAACATCTAACCGCAGCCCATTTTCTGACCGATTCGGACCGTGACACTTATAGCAGCGTTGTTCCAGCAGGGTGTGAACGTCATTCGCCAAATCGGCTGACGCCGCTCCTGCGCTCCTCAGCGCCAGAGTCGTCGTCAGACCAGCCAGCAGAGCGAGTCGCGAACGCATGGACACAACGTCGCAAAGACGCGGTCAGGAACAAGTTCCTTCAACGGGGATTCTGCGAGAGGCGCGTCGCCCGGATCGAGTTTGGAGAGACGGTGTCTCCGCCCGGTACCGGTGCGTCGTTTCGAAGCCGTAGTTTCGCGAGGCCCCGCGACCGCTTCGCCGCAATGCCAGCGTTCCTGGCGGCCGCAATCAATTCTCGATAAATCGATACCCGACACCGCGGACCGTATCGAGATAACGGCAGGCACTCCCCAACTTCTCCCGCAGGCGGCGCATGTGAGTATCGACCGTCCGGGTATCGATCAGATTGTCGTAAGCCCAGACGTCCCGAAGAAGTTGTTCGCGCGATTGCACTCGGCCGCGCCGCGAAGCCAACGTAGTGAGCAATTTGAATTCCGTCGCCGTCAAATCCACCCGCTTCTTCGCCACCGTGACGAGGTGACGTGGAACATCGATAAATAGATCTCCCACATTGAGCTGTTCCGGTTTCTCGTCCGTGGCCTGACGCCGTCTCAGCAGATTCTTGATGCGCAACATGAGTTCGCGCGGGCTAAACGGTTTGGTGACGTAATCATCGGCTCCCAATTCCAGCCCGAGTACCCGGTCAATCTCCGCGGCTTTGGCCGTCAACATGATGATCGGCACGCCGGCGGTCGCGGGATCACGGCGCAAAAGTTTGCACACTTCCAAGCCGTCCACTTCGGGCAGCATGATGTCGAGGAGGATCAAGTCTGGAGCGTGCTGTCGGGCCTTCTTGAGCGCGTCGCTGCCGTCGTCGGCAGTGACGACTTCGTAGCCCGCCGCCTTGAGGTTGAAGCTGACCAATTCGAGCGCATCCGGCTCATCATCCACGATAAGGATTTTTGCCATCACGCGTGACTTGTTAAGCATGCGTCGAGGCTACCGGATGGCGGCTGGGTTACAAGCGGGTGACACTCGGGTTCCTCCCGC
>DLVS01000835.1 GCA_003445095.1 Verrucomicrobiales bacterium | reverse complement strand
GAATATCGGTCTCGGCGACTAGGCAGCGAAACGCCTGCTCGAACGGGTCGATTCACCGAGAAAGCGAACCAGCGCGAGCGGGGCACGGTCACCGTCGTCCTGGGCCGCGAGATTAGCCGGCCAAGATGTTTAACGGACGAGGTTGACGAACAAGCGGGGCGGATCGCTCCCGGACCTCCCGCGCCTCCACAGCAACCCACGACGAGGATTTAGTCCCACCCGCCGATACGATACGGTTCCACTGCAACTACATCCTCATTTCGTAATAGACGATGTGACTGTTTGAATAAAGAACCGTACTACGGTGCGATATGAGAATGAAAAATACACTCGAATTGGTTACGACCCGCAATCGGTTGGCCGCCATATCAAAGCCAATCTTCTGGTCTTATTACCCCAGTAAAACGGCGATCCCTGCCGTCGCAAGGTCGTTCACCAACTCCAATCGCCATCGTTCAGGGCAGTCGGACCATGGCCGTTCGCGACTTCTACGGGATCGGCGGCAAGCGAGGCTGCCGCTTGGCTTTTGGTGAGGTCGAGTGCCATTAGCAACTCCTGCTGACGCTGAAGCAGGGTGGTGAGTTTATCCGTGTAGGCGAAGGGGTGGAGAAGTTGAGCTTCGAGTTCACCCAAGCGACGCCTTAATCCTTCAAGGTCGGATTCCGATCGGGTGAGGGATTCCTCTAGGACTCCGACGGCATGTTCGACGGAACGCATCGTGCCCAGGGCTGTGGATTGAACGGTAGTCGTGTGGTGCGCCGCGCCCTTCAGAATGATTTGGGCCTCGCCGAGAACGGGTCCTGCGACGCAGAGGTCGAAGCCGGCGACACGTCCGAGCTTACGTTCGACTCCGGTTCCCTTGAGCCGGTCGCCCCAACGGTTCAACAGTTCTCCGGCAATGCCGCGTTCGGTGACGATATGATTCTCTAACTCGATGACGAAGCGCTCGCCGCGGGTATCCACTCGCACTGCTATGTCGCGCCGCAGCGCGGCGATTCGCCGTTCGAGACACGGGATGTCGCCATTGAGGTGGCGGATCTGGCTTCGCATCGAATGCTGCGACTCGAAGTGCTGGCTCCGCAGTCTCGTGAGTCTCGCAACCTCGGCGTCCACGCCTGCTTTTTCGACGACGAGTGGATTGCCCGACGCGATTGCTTTAACTTCCGCATAGGTCAGAGCCGCGCCGTCAATGTCTTCGAGCCGTCGCACGGAGGTATCGCCCGACATGATTTGACCGATGAACTTCGCTTTCGTCTCCAACGTTTGCCACATGTAGGCATCGAATGATCCCTCGGTGACGTAGCGGTAGATTTGGACTTCGGCGTTGGTGTTTCCCTGGCGGAGGATTCTGCCTTCGCGTTGCTCGACATCCGCGGGACGCCACGGCGCATCCAAATGGTGCAACGCGATCAGTCGTTCTTGCACGTTGGTGCCCGATCCCATCTTGGCGGTGCTGCCAATTAAGATCCGGACTCGTCCCGCCCGCACATCGCGAAAAAGTCCTGCCTTGGCAGCGTCGGAATCGAAGTCCTGAATGAAGGCGATTTCGGTGGTGGAAATGCCGCGGGCCACGAGTTTTTCCCGCAAATCTTCATACACCGAAAATCCCTGGCCGCTGGTTGGGGTGGAGAGATCGCAGAAGACGAGTTGAGCCGAGCGTTCCGAAATCGTCTCGCGCCAAATACGTTCGATCTCGCGAACCGCTCGATTGACTTTGCTCTCTTCGACGTCGCTAAAACGGGAGTCGAACAGGCGAAGGTCGAGCGCAGCCTTTCGCCCGTCCGTCGTCACCAAGAGCATGTTGTCCGTCTGAGAAGTGACCGCGCGTCTGCGGATCGCATCGGCCCGATCAACGAGTCCTTGCACCACTTCCTTCAACTCCGGCGAACACGGCGAACTGATGACCGTCGGCCGATCTCCCCGGAGCCTGGGCACGGGCAACTGGAGCATGCTGCGCGTCTGAATATCGGCGACTTGCCGAAACTGCGCCATGAGCTCGGGCACGTTGATAAACCGCGCAAAACGGGTGTTGAGCCGGTACCCCGCGCCATCGGGTGAAAGCTCCATCGCCGTGACCGGTTCCCCAAAGGTTCCCGCCCAGGCGTCGAAGTGCTCCACGCTGAGGGCCTTGAGCGCCGCCATTTGAAGATAACGCTGCATGGTGAACATCTCGGCCACGCTATTGGCGATCGGAGTGCCCGTGGCGAACACGACACCGCCCTGATGCTGCTGCACATGCCGGATTTTGAGGAACATGTCCAGCGCCCGCTGCGAGGCAGTCTGCGGCAACCCGGCGATCCGGGTCATCTTCGACACGTAGAAGAGGTTTTTGAAGTAATGAGCCTCATCCACAAACAAGCGGTCCACGCCGAGCTGTTCGAAGGTCAGCCCGTCGTCTTTGCACTCGGTCGCGAGCAGTCCCTTCAACTTCGTTTCCAACCGCTTCTTCGCCTTTTCAAGTTCCTTAACGATCCGGGAGCCCCGAGCGTTCTGGGAGTTTTGTTCGGCGATGGCGAGCGCGAGCTCGTCCAACTGCCCGTTCAAATACGCTTCCTCCGTGGTGCGCGAGAGCGGGATCTTTTCAAAGCCGGAGTGGGTGACAATCACCGCGTCCCAATTGCCCGTGGCGATTCGGCTCATGAGCGTCTGCCGGCGTTGCTTCTCGAACCCCCCCTTGGTCGCGACCAAAATGTTGGCCGCCGGATAAAGGGTGAGCAGTTCGCTGGAGAATTGTTCCAGCATGTGATTGGGCACGGCGAAGAGGGGTTTGCGGGCAAGGCCCAAGCGGCGCAATTCCATCGCCGCCGCCACCATCGAGTAAGTTTTCCCGGCTCCGACGACATGAGCGAGGAGGCAATTGGGCGTCTGCAAAATCCTCCAGATCGCAGCCCGCTGGTGTGGCCGGAGGATCACCGCGGAACTGCTTCCGGGCAGCGCCAGGTGTTCGCCGCTAAACGTGCGCAGTCGAAGGCAATTGAACTGGTCATTGTAGAGGCGGGAAAGGCGCTCGCTTCTCGCGCCCTCTTGCCACACCCAATCCTGGAACTTCTCCTTGATCCGCTGCTGCTTGTCGCGCGCGGCTTCGGTGGCGGGACCGTTCACCACGGCGCGATCTGCCTTCGGATCGTGATCATAAACGGTGGGAGTCCGAAGATTGAGCGCATCTTCCAGCAGTTCAATCGCGCCGCGCCGCTCGGTTCCCCATTCGGCGGTGTTGGCCACGGAAAGTCGAACGTATGTTGGCGCATCGACCGACCAGGCGCCAATGAGCGGTGAGTGCTGCACATCCACTGCGTCATCGCGCAGAAGCGCGCGAGCAAACGAGACCAAGTCCTGGGTCGGCAGCCAGGTGCTTCCGAGGCGAAGGTCGATTTCGGCCGGACTCAAATCTTCCGGCTGAACATCGCGCAGCGCGCGCACGTTCTCGGCGAAGCGCGGATCGGACGCCGCC
>DLVS01000295.1 GCA_003445095.1 Verrucomicrobiales bacterium | reverse complement strand
CGAAGAATCGCGACGACGGCGGGCCCAAGTTGATGGAACAATTCCTCACGGCTCGTCGGCTCGTCGAAGCAGGAGCGCGATGCGTGACTCTGGCTTTCAGCCGGTGGGATCACCACGGCGATAACTTCGGTGCGCTCCGTCAGGACCTCCCGCTGCTCGACCAAGGACTCAGCGCATTGATCCAAGATTTACACGATCGCGGACTGAACCGGGACGTCAGCGTCGTGGTGTGGGGAGAATTCGGCCGGACCCCGACGATCAACAAGGATGGCGGTCGTGATCATTGGCCGCGGGTGAGCTGTGCGTTGCTGGCGGGTGGTGGCTTGAAACATGGCCAAGTGATCGGTGCCACGGACCGGTTGGGTGGCGAGGCCAGCGAGCGCCCGGTGCAATTCGGAGAAGTGCACGCGACGCTGTATCACGCCCTCGGATTGGACGTGAACAAAGTAACGGTCAACGACCTCACCGGCCGACCTCAATTCCTGGTGGACGGCGGCCTTCAGCCGATGCGGGAATTGGTTGGGTAACCCAAGAATTGGTCGCGCACTGAGGCTAGCTGTGGGGGTACAGGCCAACCGATTGCCGCCAGTTCCGCGGTTGAATCCGCTGCGTGTCGGAGGCGCCGGCGGAGAATGAGGGGAGCGACTGGCCCCAGAAGCGTCCGAAGTTGCCGTCGGCTTTGGCTGATGCCCGACGGTATTGAGATGCGTTCGCGCTGTAGGAAGTATGGCTTTATTGAGTCGCCGGCGTACCTGCGGCAGGTGCGGGCGCTGGCACGGGCACTACGGAGTCATCCAGCGTCAACAGGTACATCAACATCGCCAACAGCATCAGCACAACGCCCACCCAAACTCGCCAATCGCGGTGGAATTTGCGCGGACTTTCTGGGCTTCGATTTGAATGACTCATGATTTACGTGAGAATCGTCTTGCTCGCGGGCGGCGCTGATTCCGGTTGGTCGAGTTCACGCGGATTCGTCCAGCCACTTCCACGCGGCGTCCAGTTCGCTTGCGTCGAAGTACCGGAGTTTGGCGAGCGTGAACGGCCGACACACTTTGGCCATCCATTCCTCCCACTTCTTTTCGCCGACCAGGGCGATCCGCTCGACATCGGCGCAATGTTTGGTCGAGAACACCGTATCGTCCCAGAGCGCCTTCAGGTCCCAGCCGTGAAAGTCCTCAAATTGGGCGAGAAGACGAACCTTGCCGTGGGCTTTGATCGCCGATTCAACCAAGGGAAGAAAATTATGATAGTCGGCGTCGTGAAGCTTGCCGGACATTTTGAATCCGAGCGTTTTTCCGGCACTGCGAGGGAGTTGAGTAATCATTTGGAGTTCAAATGGATTGCGCTTGCAGGATTCATCCTACCAGGGACCCCGCCACGAGCCAAGCCTGGAGGAGAAGGCCGGTAGCGCGTGTCGCACGTGTCGAAATGGTGGCGAAAGAATAAAAAAGCGGGCTTGGGGGTGACACACGGTTTGCACCGCCCAAGCCCGCCAATCCTCCCACTCAGGAGGATTTAAATTGGGGACGCGCCTTACTTATGCGCCGAGCACCCGAGCATCAAGTGCTTTGTGGCAAAATCATCAGGACGCTCGCTACCGAGAGCATTGGTGAGAAACGACCCACGGCAAATTCAAATCTGAAACAAATGGACTCGCGAAAAGGGCGCACTTCAAGGGAACGCTGGCCTTCTTACCGCGGACCCAAGTCGAACCGACCGAACTCCACCACGAAAAGGAATCGGTGAGCGATTCCATCCGCGACTTACTTAGTCTGGATTTTGCTTGGGTTGGGAGATTTGTGCGCGACGGTGTTCCTAAATGACACTCGAACTCGACCTCAATGCCCCAGAATTTCACGCCAATCCGTTCGAAACTTATCGCCGCTTCCGAGAAGCCGACCCAGTGCACTGGTCCGAGCGTTACCACTCTTGGTTCTTGTTTCGGCACGACGAGGTCAATTCCGCCCTCCGCCACCCCGCCATCAGTGAGAAGAGGCTCGAAACCTTCCGACGCCTGACGCCTCCCGACCGAGCCGCGGCCGTTGCCCCTGCCTTCGCGACGTTGGAGCGATGGATTCTCTTTCAGAGCGGCCCCGAACATCGTCAACGCCGGCAACTATTCGGACATGGGTTCACCGAATCCGCGATCGGAAAGTTGACGCCAGTTCTAGAGAAGGTTGCGAGCGAGCTTTTAGGAAACCTGCGTACCCGAGCTTCGTTCGACGCCGCCTCTGAATTCGCCATTCCTTTCCCCGTGACGGTAATCGGCGACATGTTTGGGGTGTTGCCGGAAGATCGCCTTCGAGTCGAACACTGGTCGGATGACATCGCTTATTTCCTGACGTCGATCCCGATTCCAGCCGACGCCTGTGATCGGATCGGCCCGACATTGGCCGATTTGAACTCGACGATGGAAAAGGTGGTTGCCGCCAGGCGCGCCAGTCCCCGCGGCGAATTTCTGGATGAACTGATTCATGCCGAAGAAAACGGCCAGGTGTTGGAAACCGCCGACCCCTTCGCCAATTTCTCCCTGCTGCTCCTCGCGGGGAATGAAACCACCCGAAATCTGATCGGGAACGGAATCCATCTGCTCCTTAAGCACCCGGAGAGCCTTAACGCCCTGCGCCAGGATTCGAGTCTCTGGGAGAACGCAGTGGACGAGATATTACGCTACCGTTCCCCGATCCAAATCATCAGCCGGCTCGTGGTAGAAGAAGTCAACCTCGGCGGCAAAACCCAACGGCCCGGTCAGCAACTGTTCTGTGTTTTGGGGGCGGCGAATCATGATCCCGAGGTATTCCCGGATCCCGAAGAATTCGACATTCGCCGAAGTAACGCGGGCGACCATC
>DLVS01000227.1 GCA_003445095.1 Verrucomicrobiales bacterium | reverse complement strand
GCGATAAATCCGGGATCCTTGGTGATCGCCGAACACGCCAGGGTGTAGCCAATTTGGGATAGCATTTCACCCTGCGGACAAGTCACCACGCTGGCGTAGGGACAAAGGAATTCTCGATTGGCCAGCGGGTGACTGAAGGAGTCACACTTCACGATGGTTGGTCGCAGGTAGGTTCCGCCTTCATATTCGGTTTTGCGTGGGCCGTTTCGGAACTTGGCGGTGACATCGATCGCACCTGGTGTCTTTAACCCCTCCTCGACTTGCGCCTCGATGAATTCGGCCATCTTTGGATTGGCAAATCCCGACAGCCGGGCGTCGGGATCGTCCGGACGGGTGGGTTCAATCGGGCCTAGTCGCTGCGCTAGCGCTTCGGCGATTTCGGCGGCGTATTTGGGGACCACGACGGCGCTAGCGTTGATGCACGAACGCCCGCCATTGTCGCTAATCGCCCCAGCGATTACGTCCATGTAGTCGCGCCAGTTCTCGATACAATCGTCCCCAATCAGGAACTTACTCCAACCCGGCCCATGAACCTGAATGGCGGGATTGTTGGCATATTGCTGGGTAGTGGACTTATCCCCGAAAATCAGGGCCCGACCGCAAGAGCTGAGAATGGTGGCGGCACCCTCGTGGTCGGTAGGATAGAATCCAAACGCCTCTGCGGGAACGCCGGCCGCGATAAACGCCTGAATTAGGCGCCACGGAGTCCAAGGCTCGTCGCGGCCGGGCTTAATGATGACGGGAGTCTTCAGGGCGATCGCTGGGAGCCAGAGGGAATTCACGGCTGGCGAATTGCTCGGCATCACCAGCCCCAGCGCTTGGCAGGTAGGGAAAAAGCTCAACTTCGTGCCGAACTGTTCGCCGAACCCGCGGTCGATAATCGTGAAATCCAGACCGCGAGAGAGTCCATTGAGTACCACGGACATGTGGGTCAGCGCGTAGTGAATCTTTGCCATGTTGCGTTGGACCATGACATGCGGCAGTCCGCTCGTGAGGCTCAGAGTCTCGAGGTATTCCTTGGGAGATTGACAATTCCCGCGATCGCCTAAAGGCAATGTTCCATTCAAAAATAAATCGCCCGCTTTTGCCGATATCTCAACCAGTTGTGCCACGGTAAACCGGGTTAAGGCCGCGCGGGCCACGGCCAGCCGGCCCAGGTCGCGTTTCAGAATTCCGCTGTTGACCTGGGAAACGACGGCGAGGGTCTCCCCACTTCGGTGATCTTTGACGTCGGTCTTGTCGAGAGAGTCGTAAACGCGGCCAAGTCGGAGGGCCGGAAGGTGAGGTTGCAGAGACGACATACGCTTTGAGTGCGCAAAATTGATACGCCTACGTAGTAATGCCAACTGAAATTACACCGGACTCTTGGGCTGGGTCGCTCCTAAGAGTGATCAGTGGTCCCAGGCAGGGTTGGCGGCTGGTTCTCGACCGGGCCGGACCCAGCCTCACCCCAGCCCGCTTGAGGTGGTCACCTACATGACTTCGGGAGCCTCGATTCCCAATACTGCGAGTCCCTGTTTCAGTACCCGTGCGGTCAAGTCGCATAACGCCAGACGCAACGTGCGGACGGGTTCAGCCGATTTGAGCACCTGGCATTGGTCGTAGAATCGTGAGAACAGACCCGCGAGTTCGTAGAGGTAGTTGCAGAGATAGTTCGGACGCGCCTCTTCGCTAACGGCATCCAACGTCAGTCCGAAATTGAGCAAATGTTTCACCAGCGCGAGCTCCGCCGACTCGGTCGGGATCACTTTCGCGAACCTATCCGGATCGTAGACGCCGCCGTCGCGCGTAACTTTGTAGGCGCGGGTGAACTGATACTGAAGATACGGCGCGGTATTGCCGGTCAGTGCGAGCATTTTGTCCCACGAGAAGGTGTAGTCACTCTGTCGATTTGGAAGGAGGTCCTGGTACTTCACCGCGCCAATGCCAACAACCCGAGCAATCTCTCGCCGAGTCTGCTCGTCGAGCTCAGGGCGTTTGGTGGTCACCACTCGAAGGGCGCGTTCCTCGGCTTCATCGAGCAGGTCCGCAAGTTTGATGGTGTCCCCCGAGCGGGTCTTGTAAGGCTTGCCGTCGTCCCCCAGAATCTTGCCGAAGCCGATGTGACGTAATTGCACCCGCTGCGCTGCCTCGGGCTGCCATCGGCGAAACGTGAGGAATAGCTTTCGAAAATGCGGCGCCTGTCGGTCATCGACGACGTAGATGATTTCGTCTGGGGACCAAGTTTTCAGCCGGTACTCGATCGTGGCTAAATCAGTGGTCATGTAGTTGAACCCGCCGTCGCTCTTTCGGATCAGCGCGGGTTCGGCCACCCAGGCTCCATCCCGGTTCACGAGGAAGGGATCCTCCTTGGGCGGCAGCGATCCATCGCTGAACACGGCTACCGCTCCTTCGCTCTCCCGGGCAATCCCGCGTGCCAAGAGACTCTCCACGACTGAGCCGAGCTGAGGATTGTAAAAACTCTCTCCTAGTGTGTGGTCGAACCGCACTCCGAGGCGTCCATAGATAGTGTCGAATTGGGCTTGGGAAAGCCGGGTCATCTCCCGCCAAATGCTCAGATTCTCTGGATCGCCGGACTGCAGCTTGACCAATTCTGTACGAGCTTGTTCCAGCAACGGGGGATTGGCCTGACGGGCGAAGTCCACCAATGAGGCAAGATCGGCCAATAGTTTCTCACGCTCGGTGGCGAATCGCTCGCGATCCACCAGCCCACTGCCTGCCAGAAGCCCCAACGCTCGTTCGGCGGGCTCCGTCAGCATTTTGAGAGCATCTCCGGTAAACCGATTGGTAAAGGCCGCTGACGACAATTGCATCGCCTCCTCCCAAACCAAAAGTGCGGATGAATGGCTCAACCGAAGTTGCTCGATTTGCTGCGCGGCAACTTCCAAATCCGTTGCCGATGTCTCCGCGCCAAAGTGAATCTCGCGATAAAGGCGCTCCAGCTCGGTCATCGGTGCCTTGGCCAGATTGGCCCTGTTCAACCGCTGCTTCCATCCCACCAAAAGTTTCCCGAATTGAGTGCCCCAATCTCCCAAATGATTGTCAGTGATGACGCGATGTCCAAGCATCCTCAGAACGCGCTGTAGGGCGTCACCAATTCCGGTGGACCGAATGTGCCCCACGTGCATGGGCTTAGCGACGTTGGGAGAACTAAAATCCACGACGATCGTCCGGGGCGCTTCGGCACGCCGGAAGAACAGATGTTCCCCGCGAAC
>DLVS01000407.1 GCA_003445095.1 Verrucomicrobiales bacterium | reverse complement strand
GATTAGCGGTGACGGCCGATGGGTGGCGTTTCGCAGTACTTCGACAAGTTTTCGGGGGCCATCAACCAGTGGCAACTTGTTCCTACGGGATTTGCAGGGGCGAAGGACGTTCCTCCTCAACGATCCATCTTTTGGGCAACAACTCGGAGCGGTTCTCGGACCCTATGCGCTCAGCGCTGATGGGACCACCGTGCTGCTGAGCATCTTCAATACCGGCATTATCGCTTATCACCACCCTGAGCCCAAGTTGATTCGGCTTACCTCCGCCTGGACACTGCCGGTGGTTAGTTCGGATGGGAGGTGGGCGGTTTACGGAGGCCCTACGGTGGGCACTCCAGCCGAGCTGGGTCTCTTTATTCAAAGCACCCAAGGTGGCGAGGCCCGTCGGTTATTGTCGCCGCCCAATCACGAGATCGCGGAACTGCAAATTTCGGCGGACGCCTCGGTGGTCACCTACAGTCGCCGCCTGCCAGGAACAACGGCGGCGGAACGGATTTGGCAGGTTTATGCGCTGTCCGTAGGCACCGGGGTCGAAGAATTGATCAGCGCTGCGCCATCCGGGGCGCCGGGAAATGAGCGAAGCCGTACCTCGCAAATTAGTGCCGACGGACGCTTTGTGGTGTATCCAAGTTACGCCGACAACCTGGTGGCGAACGATGCCAATGGAACCGAAGACATCTTCGTTCGGGACCGCTATACCGGAACAACCACCTTGCTTTCTCGAACCTCGGACGGCCATCCCGGGAATAGCCTTTCGACCCGCCCGCAAATCAGCGGCGACGGACGATTTGTGGCGTTCACCACGTTTGCGGACGACCTCGTGGCTGGAGATCACAACGCGGCCTCCGATGTCGTGATGGTAGAAATTCCTCGGACGACACCGCTCGACACGGATGCCGACGGACTGCCTGATCAATGGGAGCTCGATCACTTGGGTAATCTTACAGCCGGCGCGACCACCGATTCGGACGGCGACGGAATGTCGAATGGCGACGAATGGGCCGCTCGAACGGCGCCGGAGGAGGCTGACTCGCGTTTAAGCTTCAGCGAGGCCCGCGCCGAAGGCAGTGAGGTGAGTCTCGAATGGCTCGCTCACGCCGGAGTTAAGTATCGCGTGGAACTTCGCGGAACGCTCGATGCTGAGGCACCATGGTCGCCGTCGGGAGAAGACCTGACCGGATACGAAGGACGATTGCGGCACCTCGCGCCGCTCGCTGCCGATCAGACCTACTACCGCGTCACGGTTGTTGCCGATTGATCGACGGAAAGAGCTCGCCTCGCGCAGATTTCCGCGCCCTCGCGGCAAACCAACGCGTACAAGAATTAGTCCCGGCCGACCCGCTCGCCCAGGGAACATCAAAATGGCGCCTTCGAGTGCTGGCCTTCTCTGCGGCCACACGAAACGTCTCCGCCTTCAGCAACCAAGCGGCTCAACCACCGTCCGCGTTTTCGACGGTGAATCAGCGGACAAGCTCTAACTCATCCCGAAATAAATTCACAGTTGCGATCGATAAGAAAAACCTCGACGCCTGGGACTTATGATCGCTTAATACAAAAAGTTGTGCCCAAACACAAACTATCCCGCCGTCTATTGGCGTCGTCGCATTGCGTCGATAAGGCCACCGTTTCTCCTTTAGCGCACTTCACACAGTTGAAGCAAGTACGAGGGAGCGATCTGACCGGGATGTACAAGTACCAAACGTCCAATTCCAAACGTCACCTCTCCCCTCATGAAATTTCGCCGCTCCCGGAACTCGAAGTCGCTGTTCGCTCCCTGTCCTCCCCGCTGGCTGGACAGCATCGTGTCGGGCCTGGTTCTGCTGTTCGCTACGTCCTTCGTAGGGATCGCCGCAACGCTCACTACCGACAGGACCGATTACACCCCGGGCGATAGCGCCATCATTTCCGGCGAAGGTTGGCAACCGGGGGAAACCGTCCGGCTGAAAATTGAAGGCCCCCTGGGCGGACGAGGTACGTGGGACGTGGTCGCGGATGCCTCGGGCCAAGTGGCGAGCACCTGGGTTGTCGATCCGGCGAACTCGGTGGGCGGAATGTTCGTGCTGGCGTCCGACGGAGTGTCGAGCGCACGGCATGCGGAGTCGACATTCACCATCAACTGGACCATCGGTTCCGTAACGCTCAATGGCGGCTCGAGCGTAGTGGTATCCCCAGGAGCCAGCATCACCGCGGTAGTGAATGTAAGTCCGGGCTGGGCAGCAGCGATTTGGGAGTCCACGGGATGGAGGATTGCGACGACTCCGCCCGGAACCGTCACGGTCGTTGACCACGGAGGTCACAGCGGCGTGGGGGCTTTTTCGGAGACATTGACCATTACCGCTCCAACTCAATGCGGGACATATAACGCGTATTTCATCGCCTACGCGAACGACTCGGGGCTCGGAGATTCGGCAAGCCCAAGCGCGACTTATTTGCTCTCTGCCACCGTCACCGTCCTCTCGCCGCTGTCATTGGGCGAATCCCACGTCAACGTCACTTGTCGTGGCGCCAGCGATGGCTCTATCGATCTCATTGTGTCTGCGGGCGCCGAGCCCTATGCCTACCTCTGGAGCAACGGCGCGACCACCGAAGACTTATCGGAGCTTTCCCCTGGGACTTACTCGGTAACGGTCACCGACGCTAACGGCTGCACGGCCTCGACGACGGTGACCATCACGGAGCCCCCCGCGCTCGTGGCGAGCGCCAGCGCCACTACGATTCGATGCCAGGGCGACAGTTCAACCGTGATCGTAAGTGCCGCCGGCGGCACGGCCCCGTACAGCGGCACAGGGACCTCAACGTTAGGCGCGGGTACCTACACCTTCAGGGTGACCGATGCCAACGGCTGCACTGCCACAACAACGGTAACGATCACGGAGCCCCCCGCACTCGTGGCGGGCTCGACTGCGACGCCCATCCTGACCGCGGGCGGCAGTTCCACGGTGACAATCAGCGCCGCCGGCGGGACGGCTCCGTACAATGGCACGGGGATCTCAACCGTCACTGCGGGTACTTACAATTTTCTGGTGACGGATGCCAACGGCTGCACCGCCACCACCAGCGTGACCGTTGCGGATCCGACGTCGCCCGTCATCGTGCCGGACGAGATTTTGCCAATCTCACAACTTCGCACCGTCGATTCAGCGGCAGTCGCTCTGGGTCCGCTCGAGGGAAGCGAGGCCGTGCAGGCGGATGGAGCTCTCGATTTTGGGCCTTTCTTAGGAAACGCGGACTCGTCCGTTTTCGTTCCCCTACCGACCGGTCCAGCGACAAGTCGAGGAATCGGCCTCCAGAACTCCACCATTGGCGGCCGTCTGATCAGCGCCTCCGGCCAGGCGAGTCTCGCACTGGCACTACCTCTTGATCCGGTCGCTTCGGCATCCGCCGGTGCCCGTTCGGACTTCGCGTTCACATTCTCATTACCGGATCCGGGCACGGTAGTATTCGCTGGCTCAGTCGCGACTCAGCTTTCCGTCAGTGAGGAAGCATCAGTGCCTCTCGTTGCGAACGAGGTGCGGCTCTTGGACACCACCAGTTCTACCGTGATTTCCGAAACGGCGTCGGGAGATGAAAACTTTTCGCTGACGGTCCCATTGAATGCGGGAACATACCAAATTCTGGCCTCGGCCAGCGCGGACGCGAACCAGGCCGGCTCCGAGAACCTCACCCGAGCGGTCTCAGCGCAGAGCACCTTTGGATTTACGTTACAATACACCCCGGTCGGTGTGTTAGGCCGTGGCACTGGCAAAACGTATTTCGTGGACTACGCGGCCGGATCAGATTCAGCCAATGGCCGCACCATTGCGACGGCGTGGAAACACGTTCCCGGCGATGTGACGGCGACCGGCGTTCCCGCCACCACGACACTTCGACAGGGCGACACGATCCGATTCAAGGGTGGAGTCACGTATTTGGGTAAATTCGTTTGCGCGCGCAGTGGCGCCGTTGGAGACCCGATTGTTTATGATGGAAATCACGACGGGACGTGGGGAATCGGCCGCGCGGTGCTGGACGCACAATACGTCGGCGCTGGCGTTCCGGCGATTAAAGGGAATGCCAACGTTCGCTACATCACGATCCAAGGATTCGAAATCACAAACGTAGGCGGTTACTCTGACACCGATCCCATCCTTTCGCAGACGCTTCAGACTGGCGAAATCACGGACCCGCTAGGGGGTACTGGGATTGCCTTCGCGTTAGGGGGGAACGTCGGGCTCCGCCTGGAAAACCTCCGCATCCACCGGTGCGGACAGTGGAGGAATCAGCAGCCATTCTCGGGACCTAACTCAATAACGGGCATGGGCATTCAAATTGAAAACTGCGAAGGCGTCGTGATCAAGAATTGCGACATCGGCAAGACCCGAGTCCCGATTAGCATCAAAGCGACCACGGCCATCAAAGACGTGGTGATCGAAGGATGCGATCTTCACAACCACTTTGTTTGGGGAATCGACGTAGGGACCCGCAAGGCCGGCGCTACCTTCACCGACCTCACCATTCGTAACTGTACGTTTCGGGACTACCACATGTATGATAACGGCCGCTGGCTCGGTGGCGGCGACAATCCGCACTCCGACGGCATATTTCTGCGGACCGCGGCGTTGGCTTCTACTTGGCAGAATATCAGAATCTATCGCTGCCTTTTTTATGAGGATGCTCCCGGAGCCGCCGAAGGTGGCACCGCCTCAATCTACGTCAGCCAAGGACCCTCTGCGCTCATTTATAACAACGTATTTATTCAGGACAAAAACTCCCGGGTCATTTTGGTCGGCGGTTCTGTTCCTACCGGTAGCCCGATGCAAGAGGTCCGTATTCTGAATAATACGTTCTACAACGGTGCAACCGTAGCGAGGGCAACTGAGACCCAAACGTCGAGGCAGCAAGTCCATGTTAGTGGAAACATATTCCACCGGGCGACCACAACCGCGACCTATGTGATGGTCAATCGCGAGTCGGGCATTCCGTTCAATACCTTAGACAAGAACCTCTATTGGAATCCCAGCCTTAAGGAAGCCATCTATTACATCGCAAAACTCCCATCGTACGTCCATCTGTCCACGTCGCCGAGCGTTCGACAAAGCGGCTACGAACTGAGTGGCGCCTACGCCGACCCCCGGTTCGTTAACACGTCAGGACTTCCTTCAAAGAAGGACCTGCATCTGCAAGCGACTAGTCCGGCCAAACGGATGGCTCCCAACTTCTCACAGTATTTCACCGACGACTACGACGGCAATCCGAGGCCGGCCACCGGGCCCTGGAGCGCCGGAGCGTTTGAGTGACCGGCCGTGGCATGCCGACAAGCGTCCTTACGCCAGGACAGTGACGATGCCTCCGCCGCTCGATCGCGCCCGCATCAAAAAAGTCTTCTCCTCCTCGCCTGGCACCAACCACGAATGGTAGATTGGTTGCCGCCTGCACGACTTCGCCCCGACAATGCTCGCCACTGAGCCTGTGACACATATCCGACCTCGAGCGTGTATTGCCTCACTTTTTCATGAGTGACGTTGCGCTCCACTATGGACTGTTCGGTGTCGGCCGTTGCGGTTGCGTGCATGGCGAGATCCTGTTGGCGCAAGGGCAGCGGCTGGTCGCCCTCGGGGATGAACATCCGGCAGCCCTCGCGAACGCGGTTGACCGGCTTGGAATTCCAAGTGCCGTCACATTTTCTGAACCAACCTCAATGGCGCGGAGCGGCCTCCTCGACGCCGTGGTCATCTCTTCTCACACAAAAAATCATGCCCGCGATGCGGAGCCATTTGTACGCGCCGGCATCCCGGTCTACTTGGAGAAACCACTGACCGCAGACCTCCGGGAAGGCTTTTCGTTCATCAAAGCCATCGGGACCGAAAAGAACCGGCTGCAGATCGGCCTGCAGCGGAGGTTCGATGAAGCGCTGTGCTACGCGAAGCAATTGCTAGACGAACAGCACGTGGGAGAGATCCGCGAGATCCGCTCAATCCTAAGGGATCAGCACCCGCCCCCAGCGACCTACTCGAGCCGCGGTTTGATCATTGACATGGGCATTCACGTGGCGGACGAAGTAATCTGGTTGACGGGCGAGTTTCCGAGCGCGGTCTGGGCTAGAATGTTTCGTGCAAAAGGTTATCGCAGCCCCATCGACGAAGGTGGTGACACGGCCCACGTGGGATTCACGACCCCGACCGGAACGATCGGCCGCCTGGACCTGAGCCGGACGCACTCTTCTGGCTACAACAACGAAACCTACATCATTGGCACGAAGGGCACCCTGCACGTCGGACGGTTCTGTGGTTACCCCGGCCCAATCCACGTCGAGCTTTGGACCGACCAAGGAACGCTGCACCCACGGTCGAAAACTTTCCCGATGACAGAAAGCCCGAAGCATTGCGCAGAGTTTCAGCCCCGCTTCCAGCGGGCCTACGAGCTTGCTCACTCTCGATTCCGAGAGGCGGTGTGGGAGAAGAAGGACTTCGCGGTAACGCAGACCGACGTGCTCCAGGCTCAGGTCGTAGTGGAAGCCGCCCACCGCTCAGCTTTAAATTGCGGTGTTGAGTTCGCGGTCGCTCGCTCCAATGACTGGGACGAATACGAAAGGCTCTGCCAGGCGCACGGCTTGTTCGCCGACGAAGACACGCCTCTGGACAGATAGGAACAGTCCTGGCTTGGAGCGCCTTACAGCTTCGGCTGCAGATTGTAAAGCGCATCCAAAAGTTTGGGCGAGCCGCGACTCCGGATGACCTCGGCTAACGCTCTGGCGGCCTTGACGGCCGACTGGCTGGGAACCGTCCGCGCAAGGGTATCAAGCGTCTCGAGCGCGCGCTGTGCTTGGCCGTTTTCAGCGAGGATCGCCGCGGACATCAAGTAGGTATTGAGCGCCGCCGGCTCGAGATCTCTCGCCTTCGTGACCGCTTCAATCGCTTCGCGGAGACGCGATCGCGTGGCACCGTAGGCCCGGGCCAGTTGAACGTAAGCAGGCGGGTATTCAGGCATCAGCTCGGTGGCGCGTTTCAATGTTTGGATCGCTTCGTCCAGACGCATGACGTTTTCCGAAACGCTGCGCGGCTCCGACGCAGTGGCATCGAGCAAACAGCTGCCTAGGAATAGCTGGGCCCAGCCCGATTGAGGATTCTGTTGGGCGGCTTGCCGAAGGCGAACGAGTGCGGCGGCGTACTGTTTCTGCGCGGTCAACACTCGCCCTTCCCCCAGCAGACCAAAGAAGTTGTCGGGCGCCTCCCGGAGGCTGGCTTCGTAACGGCGGGTGGCGGCCTCTAGCTCTTCGCTTTCGAGCGCCCAGTCTCCGAGCCACGCCTCCGCTTCGCCCGGGGCGACCGGGCGCTCACGCGGCGGCGACATATTCCTCACCGACGGCGGCAGCGCCACTCGCTGGGTACGATAATTACCACTATTAATATGGGAGCTGATCGCCTTTTTGAGCTGCTCTGAGGTCAAGTTCAACTGCTTCTTTAGCGCCTCCGTCGTCGGAACTCCTTGGGCAATCGCGGTGCGAAATTGCTCAAACTGGGGGGCTGTTTCCGGTGGCAACGCAAACTTCAAATAATGGGCGACGGCCCAGCTTTGCGCATAGAGCCGAGTCATTAATTCGGTGTCCCTAATGGTATTCGTGGTCTGCTCCAGCGAGAACAGGGTCTCCATCGGCATCAGTCCGCGGCGACGGAGATACAATACTGCCAACCGATTGGGTTCACCGAATACCGCCCGTTCACCGTTGAGATAGATCGGAAGAGC
>DLVS01000406.1 GCA_003445095.1 Verrucomicrobiales bacterium | reverse complement strand
ATCAAGCTCGCGTCGAACGAGAATCCGCTGGGGCCCTCGCCCTTGGCGCTCGCTGCGATGGAACGGACGCTGAAGGACTTGCACTTGTATCCCGATGGAAACGCTTACTTTCTCAAGCAGGCGCTCGCCCGGAAACTCTACGTTGAAACGGCCAACCTAGTTCTCGGCAACGGCTCCAATGAGCTCATTGAGTATGTGGGGCATGCCTTTCTGCATTCGGACTCCGAAGCCGTTGTTTCCGAGTATTGCTTTGCGGTTTATCCGATCGTGGTGGCGTTGTTCGGCGCGAAGTTGGTCACCGTTCCCGCCCGCGGCTTTGCGAGCGACATCCCCGCGATGCTCCGCGCAATCACGCCGCGGACTCGGGTGATCTTCCTGGCGAATCCCAACAACCCCACCGGCACATTGGTGTCAACCGCGGACGTCACCCGCTTGCTCTCCGAAGTGCCGCCGCATGTACTCATCGTCATGGACGAGGCGTATGTGGAGTTCTTAGCGGATCCCACGGACTGCTTGGCACTAGTCCGCGAAAACCTGCAGCCCAATCTGCTTTTATTACGGACATTCTCGAAGATTTTCGGGCTCGCCGGATTGCGACTGGGTTACGGCGTGGCCGCACCTGAAATTATTGAGGCCTTCGAAAAGGTACGCCAACCGTTCAACATCAATGCCATTGCCCAAGCCGGTGCGTTGGCCGCGTTGGAAGACGAGGAACACATTGCGCGGACGCGCGCGACCAACCAGCAGGGATTGGATTACTTGCATCGTGCGTTCGCGCAACTCGGTCTCGAACACGTGCCGAGTCACGCAAACTTCGTCCTGGTCAAAGTCGGGGACGGCGCGCGGGTGTTTGCCGAATTACAACGCCGCGGAATCATCACGCGGCCGATGGCTAGCTATTCACTTCCGGAGTGGTTGCGAATTTCGGTGGGAACTCCGGAGCAAAATCATCGATGCGTCACCGCCTTGCGGGAAGTGTTGGGACGGTAGAGGATCGGTCCTTTCTTTCCTAGAGGGCTGGTTGGATGAACATGGGTCCACGGCTAGCTACTTTGGCTTCCCTAGAGTGCTCACCCCGCAACCAGTTTGCGCGTCAGAAAAGCATTCAGGCTTTCCCCATTTCCCTGAGCCTGCAGGGCCAGGCGCTGATGTACGGCCGGTTCCAGCCGGAGCAAAACCTTGCCGCTGTAACTCGGTTTGGCCGTTCCGGGGGGCAACCGGTGCCCCTCCGATTCCATAAGTGAAATCACCTCCTCGGTAGCTTGGCACAGCTCAGCATAGACCTTCGCTTCGTCTGTACCATGGACGCCACCGAACATTAGGCCCGGGCAGGTTCCGACGAAGCAGCGGTCTTCGTCGCTCCACTCGACGATCTTCACATAGCGTGCCGCTTTTGCTTTCAACTCAGTTTTCTTCATGGCGAATCGATTGAAGTGCCCGGCGAGCCTGCTTTTCCAAATAGGGCGGAACATCATGGCCTGGCTGCCCACTGACGGTGATGACCTGACCGGTCGGATGAATGAAGTTTCGGTGGCTGCCTTTGCCTCCGCGATTCACAAACCCGGCCCGTTCAAGTTCGGCGATCAGTTGACGAACCTTCCGCGGCACGCGCCCGACGGTGCTAGCATGTGCTAGCATGGTCAAGGGGCCGGTCGGGTAGGAGGCACGAAATCCGGAAAGGTTCCGGGACGTGCGTCGGAATTCGACAAGGGGCTCCAGTGCTGGAGACCCTACCGCTTCAGGGCGCCTCGATTTAGGCGAGGCGGAAGATTCCCAGGAGCTCCGGCATCGGCGTCGGCCAGCTCCGTCGCCACCGTCGGCAGGGATGCCAGCGCTCCCAGAGAAGCTTGCTGCGACCCTGGAAATTTCCCGGAACAAAGGTCAGATGCTTTCCATGCGCCCGGTACTGTCGCCAACCTTCTCGGCTCGCACGCCCAGGCGGTCGAGGAGCGACACGTAGAGGTTCGTCATGGGCGTAGGTTGGCCGAGTTTCAAGTGGCGTCCCGACTGGAGCGATCCGCCGCCGCCGCCGGCGAGGACCACCGGCAGTTCATCGTGATTGTGTTTGTTGCCGTCACCAATGGCGCAGCCATAAACGATCATCGAGTTGTGCAGCACTGAGGTGCCATCGGCGTCTTTCATGGCGTCGAGGTTTTGGAGGAACTTGGCGAACCGTTCCATGTACCAATGCTCGATCTTGGCCACTTTGAGGATCTTCTCCTGATTCCCGGAGTGATGCGTGAGGAAGTGGTGCCCTTCCGAAATGCCGAGCGTCGGGAACGGCCGATTGCTGCCCTCGGGAGCAACGGCAAAACTCACGACGCGCGTGGAGTCCGTCTGAAAGGCCAGCGCCATCAATTCATACATGAGGTCCACGTGCTCTTGGTGGCCCTCGGGTATGCCCGCCGGCTCGCCGATCGTTGGTTCCGGTAGGCGGAAACGCTCGGCCTTCTCAATTTGGGTTTCGATCTTGCGAATGCCGGCCAAATATTCGTCGAGTTTCTGCCGATCGTTCCGGCCGAGATCGCGATTCAAACGGCGCGCATGGTATGAGTGTAGATCTCG
>DLVS01000061.1:3772-4211 GCA_003445095.1 Verrucomicrobiales bacterium | reverse complement strand
CCATGGCGGTCCCCGACGACGCCACGTCGGGCAAGATAAAGGTAGTTACCCCGGGCGGAAGCGACGAATCGGTCACTACCTTTAGTGTGCGCGGGCCGGAACCTACGATCACCAGTTTCACTCCCGCCTCGGGCGGACCTGGAACTCAGGTGATCCTCACCGGAGCCAACTTTCAGACCACGACGAATGTCACCTTCAACGGTGTTCGCGCGATTTTCACGCTCGTCCAACTGACTAATCTCCAAGCCACCGTGCCGGCAAACGCCACCACGGGGCCCATCCGTGTGTCTAACCCTGATGGAAGCGCGCAAACAACGACTGACTTTGTCGTGGGAACTTCCGCCGATGTGCGAGTGACTATTACCGGCAGCCCGAATCCCGCGGTCGCGTTTGGCCCACTGGTTTATAACATTCAGGCTTTCAACAATGGTCCATTGCC
>DLVS01000061.1:0-3661 GCA_003445095.1 Verrucomicrobiales bacterium | reverse complement strand
CAAGTCGTCGCCGTCGCCCGCATTATCACTTCAACCCCCGACGATAATCCCAACAACAATGAACGTTCGGCGACCAACTCGGTAGCGTTACCCAAGTTGGAAATCGAAGATGCCGCCCCCTCCGGCTTGTTGCTCTCGTGGCCTTCGGCTGCTGGTTCGCTCTATCGCCTGTATTTTGCCCCGCGGCTGGATGCCACATTCAATCAGGACCCGCGTGAACCTGACGACGACGGGGTTCGGAAGACCTTACTCATCGACCCAGCGACGGGGTCTGAACTCTACCGTCTGCAGTTGTCAACGCAGTAGCCCCGGGTTGGGGCATTACAGATTTTCGGGCGACGGCGCGACTGTCCGCAGGTTGGTCCGACCGCCTAGTTGAGCGGGAGCAGGTGACACCGCCGGGCGGAAGGCGCGTTCCTGTTCCAAACGCCGGTCTAGCTCCGCCAGTTTTCGCACAGCGGCCGCGGCCAGAAAGTTGCCCCGCGCTTCAAGTTCACCGCGAGCAACCGTGCCGAACCCGGCCCGCTCTCGAGCCCGCACATATGAATCCAAAGTACGTGCGTAGTCATTCGACAACTGGGCCAACTCCGGAGTCGCCCGGATCGTCAGCGCCTTAAGTTGCGGGATCTTTCTCCGCAATACTCCCTGTTGGGTGGCAAAATCCCACTTTTCGATTAGCTCGGACAGCGGCACCCGCCGTCGCACCGGCGGGCTATTGGTGTCCGCGCGCACTTCCGTCGTCTCCACCACCAATTCGCTGAGATGCTGGAGCACTCGGTCCCGCGACCATTGTTGCGACGGATTATCCGTTAGCGTTTCGGCCGAAGCCACCGCCCACCATTTCTCGACGTCCAATAGCGAATTGAACCGTCCCAGGGATGTCTGCAAAAACGTCGTCTGCCAGTTGAGGTTCGTCGGGAGTTGTTCCACGAAACGAAGCATCGCTTTCCGTCCAACTTCGTCGCGCAGAAGCTCCCAGGTCAACAAAGCGGATGTCGCCTGGAATTCCCGAAACCGCGCGGGATCGGCTAATTGTTCCGTGGTGACCAGGCCAAGCTCGGAAAACGTCATGGGTTCTACGTTGGCCAGAGTGGCCCGAATCGGGACGAGAGGGTCGGGCTTGACTCGCGAGCGAATCAGCACGGTCGCCGCCTCGGCCACGAGATCGCGCCCTTCGTCCGCCAGCAAGAGTTGAGTGAATCCTTCGGTCAGCCACAAGGGAACTAGCGCGCATTCACCACTTTCATTCCGTCGATTGGCGCGTTCGAGTAAAACCACCTCAACCAAGGCGCGCACCAGGCGGTCCCATTCCACGCGGTCCGGCAAGGGGATGGCGAATTGCCAGCCATCGCGAAACTGGAAAGGGCGGATGGAAACAGGGCCCGTCATCTTGCTGCTATCTCGTAACTGGATGTGAATCCGCGACCGCCAGGAATCGACGATGCCCAGACGATGTTCGACGGCTCGCTTGACCCGTTCCGCCGTCACCACGAGCAGTTCGGGGTGCAAGGTCACCATCGGGTTCGTGCCCACGCGCTCGAGCGACTCGGCGGGTGCGGGCAGCTCGGGGCCACGTCCATGAACGATGAACTGTCCACTTCGGCTGCTGGCGGTGACGGGCAGATCGCCGAATAGCCCCGACTGGCTCCATCCCGGCACGGCACCGGCAAGGAAGCCGAGGAGGAGGACGAAGCGGCGCATGATTCCAAAACGCGGGCATCAACCCCGCGAGCGTTGCCTATTTCTTGTCGGACGCCGGCTTCGACTCAGATTTGGGCTTCGGTTTTGATTCGGTCGGCGTCGCCGGTTTGGACTCGCTGGGCTTGGAGTCTCCCGCTTTGGGTTCGGACTTCGGCTTGGCCGATTCAGACTCTTGCTTGACCGCTGACTTGTAGCCTTCGCTGCGATAGTCTGTGATGTAGAACCCACTCCCTTTGAAGATCAGGCCGGCGCCGCCTCCGATGCCACGCTTGACTTTACCCTTGCCCCAAGGGCGCCGAGGGCAGACCTCCTTCGGACAAACCGTTAGCGGCGCCGCGGACATCGACTGAGCAAACTCGAAGTCATGGCCGCACTTCTGGCAGGTGTATTCGTAGGTAGGCATCCGTAAAGGCTGTGAAGTAACGAGCCGTGGCGCGTCCCGTCAAGAAACCGAGTTCGCCCGATCTCCCCAGCGGTTCTTGGAGGCGCCGGTGCCCGGCTGACCTCGTTGGATCAGATTCGCAGAAAGACCTTCTGGCGAAACATCCAATACAGAATGAGCCAAAGAATCAGCAACACCGCCGCACCATGAAGGAACGGCTCGTACGCCTGCCCCGCAAAGGCGAAGAAATCGCTCCCCAGATTGGTCCTGAGGTTCTTGCCGATGAACCCATCGAACAAGTGTGCCATGCAGTAAGCAGCGATCGAGTTCATACCAATGACGCGCAACGGGAACGACCATCCCTTGAGCCCGCGGACATCGATGATCGCATAGAACATGGCCAACAGGAGGAAGCACCAGCCTCCGCTGAACAGCACCCAGCTCGGCGTCCAGATGCGTTTTACCACTGGACAGATGCCTAGCCGGCCCAACAACCAACCCGAAGCCAGTCCAATCACGCCGGCAATCGCCAACCATTTCAGGCGCGCCTTGGGATCACAATCGCCGCGCAGTACTTCACCCGCCAACAAGCCCAACAACATTGTCGCGAGCGTCGGAATAAAACTCAGCGTGGAGTAGCCGCCGCCATTGAATTCCCACGGAGTCGGGCGCGGAAACCAATTGAGGATGACGCGATCGGCCGCCCACGCGAAGTTTCCATTTAACTGCCAATGCGCCGCGAAACCAGTGAGTCCATTCGTCCGCAACCACTCTTCGGGCGCCCCTACCTTCGCGAAATCGAATCCTGGAGGCGGCGAATAAAGCGCAAACGCCGCCCAATACCCGATCAGTAAGACGGCCAGCGCGATCCACTGGGTTCGCCGTTTGGCGAAGCCCAAAGCGAACAAGATCGGATACCCGAGGCCGATTTGGGACAAAGTGTCTTCGAAGGTCCAATTGGTTTGGTTGCTCCCTGTCGAACGCAGAAACACCCCCAGCAGCACCAGAATGATCGAGCGCCAAACCGCATGCCACCACATCTTGCCAGTGGATTGGCCGCGGGCAAGGCGGGCCGCGATGGAGAACGGCAACGCCACGCCAACGAGGAACGAAAACGAAGGTTGGATCATGTCGTGGAGCACGCAGCCGACCCAAGCGACGTGACTTTGCTGATTACACAGGAAATCCCAGATCGCACTGGGAGTCCCAGCGGCTTTCAGTCGTTCTGCCACCGAGCAAAGGCGGAGAACTTCGGCCATCATGAGGAACATCACGAATCCTCGGTAGGCATCGAGCGAAGCCAATCGCTGGGGAAGCGTGGCACTTGGGGGAACCGCAGCGCTCGCGAGTGGAGCACCAGCGGTCGTTGGGGTTGGGGCCGGCATAGGATTTACGGATTCAGCCAAGGTTTTCCAGCGCTGTCACCGCTTTCCTATGTGGCGTGCTAAAGCTGGTCGCATCCGAGCACTGCTACCCCCCGGTAGTGGCACCGGCGCCCTCGCCGGTGTTGGGTTTGTCTGACAGGCGCCCTCGCCTGTCGTTCTGCGGGCGGGGGCGCCCGCAGCACTCCGACAGCCG
>DLVS01000027.1 GCA_003445095.1 Verrucomicrobiales bacterium | reverse complement strand
GCGTTGCGCGAGGCCAACGCCTATTATTCCCCGACGCGGAAGGCCCTCCTCTTCGGTTATTTTCCCGCGTCCGAGGTGGGCGATTCCGCGGTGTACCCGGGCGGCATCGTCTTTGGCTGCTTGTCTCACGACATCGTGGCCCACGAGGCCGCCCACGCCATTCTCGACGGCATCCACCCGCGTTTCATGGAGGTAACCCAGCCGGACGGACTGGCCTTTCATGAGGCCTTCGCCGACATCGTCGCCTTGTTCCAGCACTTCACGTTTCCCGAGGTGGTGCAGCATCAGGTCGCCAAAACGCGGGGCAACATCGGCATGAACAGCCTGCTCGGCGAATTGGCCCAGGAGTTTGGCCGAGCCACGGGCAAACGCGGCTCCCTCCGGGACGCCCTAGGCGAAGTGGACCGCAAGACCGGCAAATGGGTCCGCCGGACACCAGATCCCCGCCGGATGCAGACCGACTTAGAACCTCACGACCGCGGCTCGATCCTGGTCTCCGCGGTCTTCGACGCCTTTGTCTCCATCTACGAGGAACGCATCGCCGACCTGCGGCGCATCGCCAGCGGCGGCACGGGAATCCTGCTGGACGGGGAGCTGCACCCCGACCTGGTGAACCGTCTCGCCCAGGAAGCGGTCAAGTCTGCTCGCCATATCCTCACCATGTGCGTGCGCGCCCTCGATTACTGTCCACCGGTGGATGTGGACTTCGGGGATTTTTTGCGGGCATTGATCACAGCGGACCGTGATGTCTTCCCCAGCGACCTGCGCGGCTATCGGCTGGCCTTTATCGATGCGTTCCGACAGCACGGCATCTATCCCCGCAATCTACGATCCCTTTCCGAAGATGGCCTTAATTGGGACCGCGCCGACGAAATCAACAACTTCAGCCGCCTCGCCGAGCTCGGTCAGACGCTGCGCGGATTCTACCACGATTTGGGAACGGATCGCGACCGGCAGGTGCGCTGGGGGAAGACCCGCAAGCAGCGGGCCGAGCTCCACCGCTACCTGCGGGATAAGTTCTGGCTCGAATACAACGATCCGCTCCTGCAGGAACTCACCGGCCTGGACTTCAACATCACGCGCGCCTCGGGCTCCGAAGAGGTTCGGTTCGAGGTGCACGCCATGTGGCCGGTTCAGCGGGAGCGCCAGGACGGCTCGGTATTGAACCAGGTCATTTTCTCCATTCTGCAGCACCGGCCGCTGGATGGGCCCGATTCGCAGGAGATCTGGGGTGGCTGCACCTTCATCGTGGACCTGGGCCGGCAGAACGATGCAGAGGCCATCCGCTACGTCATTCGGAAGCCACTCTACGGTGCGGACCGTCCCGGGGGACGAATCGACCAAGCCCGCGCGTGGGCCAAGGATCCGGCCGCCCTGTCGCTGGCCGAGCTCTACGGTTTGGCGGAAGATAACGAACCGTTCGCAATGCTTCACTCCGAACACTAAGCCTTCGATGAACGATCCATTACCTGCTTCTCGCCGGGTTCAGCCGGCGAAACACCGCGTGCGCATCCGCATGTATCATCAGGGTCTAGGCGACTGCCTGCTCCTGAGCTTTCCTCGGCCGGAGGGATCCGACTTCCACATGCTGGTGGACTGCGGCGTGGTCCTCGGGACGGGTGAGCCCGGAAAGGTCATGCGCCAAGTTGCGGAGGACATAAAGGCCGCCACCGGGGGGAAGCTCGATCTGCTCGTCATCACCCATGAGCATTGGGACCATTTGTCCGGCTTCGACCCGAACCAGGCACAGGACGTTTTCGACTCCCTGGAGGTCAATGCGCTGTGGCTGGCCTGGACGGAGGACGAACAGAACCCCACGGCCAAGCGGCTGCGCGAGGAGCGCGAGCAAAAAAAGGAAGCCGCCCGAAAAGCCAAGGAAGCGGCCGCGAAACTCGGACTGACGGAGCGCGCCGGAAGGATGGCCGAGCTGCTTGGATTCTTCGGAGCCCAAGCGGCCGGGGTCACCAGTGATGAAGGAGACGAGGGAGGGGGCACCGCCGGCGCCCTCGCCTTCCTCAAAAAGAAGTGCCAGCCCAACATCCTGGAGACGGGGAGCCACCTTCCGCTCCCCGGAGTCGAGGGAGTCCGGGTCTATGTCATGGGACCGCCCGTAGAGGAGGCCGACCTGAAGAAGACCAACCCGCTCAAGGGAGAGGGCTTCGGTCTGGGGCTGGCTCCACTTAGCCTCACGGAGTCCTTCTTTGCGGCCTTCGATCCCACCAATCCCAAAGCTGAGGAAGCCCAGCCCTTCCCACGGTCGGTGCGCTGTTCGTTGCGGAAGACTGCTCCTGCGCTGCGTTGCTACTATGCGGACGAGCAGGCCTGGCGGAGGATTGACGATGCCTGGCTGGCCACGGGCGAGCGCCTGGCGCTGCAACTCGATAACGCCACCAACAACACTAGCCTCGTCCTCGCCCTCGAGTTGGAGCCGTCCCGAGACGTCTTGCTCCTCGTCGGCGATGCCCAGGCCGGCAACTGGCGTTCCTGGGAAAACTGGAAATGGCGCGTTCGCGAACAAGGAACCGCCCGCACCGTCACCGCGGCCGACCTCCTGCGGCAGACCATCTTTTACAAGGTGGGCCATCACGGCAGCCACAACGCCACCCTGAAGGACAAGGGGCTCGAACTGATGACCAGCGACCGCCTCGCGGCGTTCATTCCCGTGGACACCCGGGTTGCCCACGAGGTGAAACGCTGGATGCACATGCCCTTACCAGCGATCCGTGAGCGGCTTGAGGAAAAGTGCGCCATCGTCTTTCAATCGGACGAGAAGCCCAAAGAGATCCGTTCCGTGCCCGGCACCCGGTTTGAACGCGCCAAGCAGACCTTTCCCGTCCGCATGAAGAACGCCAGTAAGAAAGCAATGGAGACCGTCCGAAATCAGTCGCTCTACACCGACTACTTCGTGTGAAGATCATCGTCATCTGCTGTGCTCGGCCGCATGAAAAAGGTTCCGGATTACTGGCCGCCGAACCTGCCCACTAACGACGACTTCCCAATCGAGAGCTGAGACTTCCATCAGGAAAGAATGCGGCTTCGCGAGCCCGTCCAACCCGCGCCTTGGCCTCGTTGGATTTCCCTTACCAGCCAACGCTGGAAAGCCACTTCACCACGTCGTCGCCCGTCCAAGTATCCGCTAATGGTGAAGCATTCCCGAAATCAATCAGTTCGTGCGAGCGCTCCCACTCATCCAACTTGATGTTCGTGTCGTGAGGAAACACCGGAGCGATCCGACGGTAGTTCCCTTTGAGGATGTGATGGCACTGATAGTCGGCGATCCCCATGCTCGCATCGAGCAAGAGGTTGACCAGCGGCTTGGCCCACTGCGCCAGCCCCCAATCCAGGTTCTTCCCGTTGATGAAGCTGAGGTTGCCTCCTGTGCCGATCGAGAGCAGGAAAATTTCTCCCAGTTTGGGCGTAGGACCCGGGTTTCGACTGTCCTGGCTTTGCGCCAGTGCCGCCATGCTGGGATTATTGGCCACCACGCCGCCATCGATGTAGGTGCCATGCGTGGGGAAGTAGGTGGGAGCGGCCGAACCATTCAGCGCGACGTCCACCAAGGTTTCGTCGCCGTCGGAATCCGTGCCGGGAAAGTTGTGAAAAAACTTGGGATTCCACGTGCGCTTCGTTGGGTCGGGATCGCCGTCGTCCAGATTGAAGGAAGGAACCAGCACCCGTTTTTTCAAGTCTTTCAATCGGGTGCCATTGAATAGCCCCTTCAAGAGCGCCTCCAGACTCTTCTGCTTAAAATCCGCGCCGGCGAGCCCACCGACGTCGCGAAGGTCATTCACCCAGGTTCGGTCAAAAATCTCCTTCCCGTTGTTTTGGTAGAGCGAGGTCAGTTCGGCCACGGATTTTCCGGCGGCCAAGCCCAGCGCGATGATACCCCCAGTGGAAGTGCCGGCGAGGAGATCAACGTTCTTGAGGAGATTGGGAACCTGCGTTTCCAGGCGCTGGAGGATGGCCAGCGTGACCAGCCCCCGAATCCCGCCGCCGTCGAACGTGAGGATGCGATACATGGATTTTCTTTGAGTGTTTGGTTTCTCCACAGAGTGCCCGAAACTGAGTCATGCGTCCCGGTAAAAACCCGCCGGTTCGGCAGACATCTGATAAGCAGATTTGGCGAGAGAGGCATGTTCGAGGATGTCCAACTCCCCTGCCCTCTCGGTTCTGAAGCGCACTTCCTGACGCCAACATTTGTTGAGGCGCCCGAACTGAGCTTGGCGGGGTAGGAGCCCAACGCTGGCACTGCAACTGCTTTGCCCACAACATCCATGAGAGGAATAAGCCGACCAAACGGCTTCACCTTGATCGAGCTGTTGGTAGTTATCGCAATCATCGCAGTGCTCGCTGCTCTACTGCTGCCCGCGTTGGCGACCGCACGGGCGCGCGCCTGGCGAATCCAATGCCTGAACAATCAACGGCAGTTGCTGCTCACGTTTGTGTTTTACTCGGAAGACTTCGGCGGGAGTGTGCCGGGGAATCTCGGGGGCCCATTGGCAATAACTCAGCGTCATTGGGTGCAGAGCACGATCCACGGTCCAACTCCTGGCTTCACTGACTTGGGGTCGCTCACGAATGCGCGAGTCGCCACGTTTGCGCCGTACCTAAAAGCCCCGGCGGTATATCGTTGCCCGGCGGATCGCGCATCGTATGCGGTGGAAGGAAAAAGGCTTCCGAAGATCCGCAGCTATTCGATGAACGAAGCTATCAACAGCCTCCCCACGACACCGGGACGAGTGACAGAAGGGCACCTCCTCGACGTGCCGCTCTATCAGCGCATTGGAGATATCCTTCAGCCCAGTCAAACTTTCGTGTTCATCGAAGTTGAGTTTCCAAGCATCTGCTGGACCTACTTTGACGTTCCGCCGGCCAGTGGAGTGGAAGCCTTTCATGCTCCGGGCGCGCTACACTCCAAGGGCTCGGTGATTTCATTTGGGGATGGTCACGCCGAACATCACCGATGGAAGGTGCCTTCCGTCGGACGACTTTTCGAGAAGGGACAAGTCCACCCGGTGCCTATGGACCCAGGGGACGCCCGCTGGCTGCGAGGCCGAGCCCATCACGCGCTCGCAGAGTAGCTGTGAGCCAAAACGCACCTCCTACTCAAAGCCAATTCCGACGGTCCCGGCCAGCGGGTTCGACTGGTGGCTGCCAAAGAAAAACCCGTAATCAGTACGATTGCGGGCTTCACACAATTGGCGACCCCACGGGGATTCGAACCCCGGTTTCCCCGAGAGTGTTCAACATCGTTCATTATCAACGACTTGACAGGTAGTGAATTGACTTGAACCGTAGTTTCTGATCATACTCTGTGCATAGTTATGGCGTGGTTATACCAACAGCCGTTATCGGATAGCTGGTTCATCGGCTACCGGCTCAACGGCCGGCTTGTCCGGAAGACCACGGGCACAAGCGACCGCAAAAAGGCGGAAGCCCAATTGCGGAAGATTGAGGTTCTTTTGTCCGTGCATTCCCAAGGCGACGCCGTGGACGATCTGTATCGAGCGCTGCGTTCCCAAAACAGCAGCCGATCATGGAGCCTCAAAAACGAACTCGACGATTGGCTTGCTGAGGCTCAGAAGACGACTTCGCCAGCGACTGGCGAACGGTACGTGTCCATCGCCAAGGGTTTGATCGAATTCCTCAAGGCCGACGACACTAAGCCGGTACTGCACAAGGTTGGGACGGCTCAATTGTCGACATACTTGGCCGACGTCTTCGAGCGCAAATCTCCTGCGACAGCCAACTTCGAGCGTAAGGTTCTGCGTGTCCTGTTTCGCAGGGCAATCATCAATCGCCGGCTTGAGATCGATCCAATGCTTCCGATCAAATCCTTCAAGGTGCCAGCGAACCAAGTCCGAAGGCGTCCGTTCACTGCGGCGGAGGTTTCGCGACTCTTCTCCAAGGCCGAGGGATTCTGGCGGTACGCTGTCGCCATGGGCTTTTTCACGGGCTTGCGCCTTGGCGACATTGCCGCGGCTCCCGTCGGCGCTTTTGACCTGGGCTCAGGCATGCTTGCAATCGAGACGGCCAAGACCGGCAAAAGGGTTGAAATTCCTCTTCCAGCGGCTCTGCTGAGCATCATTCGGGAGCGCATCGACGAGTTGCCAATCGCGCGGCCGGAATCCCCCTTGTGGCCTGTTTACGCCTCAATGAGGACCGGCCAGAGATCCAACGAGTTTCACGAACTCTTGGTCGAATGCGGGCTCGCGGCTGCGCGCACCCACAAATCCACAGGAAAGGGCCGCGATGCCGGCAGGGAGGGGGCACGGGTGTCATTCCACAGCCTCCGCCACACGTGCGTCTCGCTCCTCAAGGCCACGGGTGCGAGTCAGTCGGTCGCCAAAGGCATCGTCGGGCACGATTCCGACGCCATCTCGGACCATTACACGAGCTTACCTGCGGAGACGCTGCGAGAAGCCATCGCCAAACTGCCGGATATCACGAAGGTTTGACCACTTTCCATGCTTCGACCGGAAATGCCGTGGGCCGGCGCGGTCGAAGTCACCAACAACCTCGCCAACCCGCGTTAACGGGTGCCCACGGCAAAGAAAGTCATCACATGAGCACAGCAACAAATCAAACAGCGAAGAGCACTTGGGGAATCCTAAGCGATGCAGAAACCCACGCCATCGAAGCTGAAAAGTACCTGATGGGGATGGGCGGGCTTCTGTCCCTACTGGTACGGAGCGAAGCTGCGAACGAGGACTGGGCGACTAAAGCGCGTCGCTTCTTAGAGAAATGTGGCGCGGATGGGGCGTTGGACCTCGCCGACGAATGCCCGCACACGTTCGCATGGGATTCGGTTCCGAAGGTTCAGGACCAACGGAGCATCGACGTCGCGGCGCAATCCCTCTACGATGACGCCTACCGCGAGATTACCAGGCTCAAAGAGTCAATTAGCGACGCGCACGACATGGCGAGGGCTGCCCGATGAACACGCCGATTCGACTCTTAGGCGAGAAAGTAGGTGCGCGATGACTCATGAGGAAATA
>DLVS01000251.1 GCA_003445095.1 Verrucomicrobiales bacterium | reverse complement strand
GTCCTTCCGTCCGCGGCTACTTCGGCGGTTACTGGCCTCGCCGTCCAGTGCGTTCGGTTCACCTGCGGTTGCACTCCGGATCCTACTGGCTCAAGCTTGCCCACGATACACGCAGCGAGCCGTACAGGTCTCGGCCACCCCGATTTCAACCAGCATTGGCAAGCCGGGTTTCAATCGGTCCCAGATCCACTGCGCCAAAAGTTCGCTCGTGGGATTATCCAAGCCGGGCAGCTCGTTCAGATAGTTGTGATCGAGTTGGACGAACAGCGGTTCGAAGGCGGCCTTGATGTCCGCGTAGTCCATGACCCATCCCAATTTCGGATCGAGCGGTCCTTCAACGACCACTTCGACCACGAAACTGTGACCGTGCAGCCGGGCGCACGTGTGTCCGGGGGCGACGTTGGGCAGGCGATGAGCAGCCTCGAATTGAAATGTGCGACGAAGTTGCATGTGGGCGTTTAATTACGTTTCCCAATCGGTCCAGGTGACGAGCTCACCCAGCGTTGGCCGACCGTCATGCCGCCAGGCCAGGGGAGGTTCCTGCATTCGCCCGAGCGGGCAAATCCGGGAGATTCCCCAACGAGCCAGCTCCGGCGCCAACTCCGACTGCCGGCTCTCCGACACCGCTACTCCCACCGTGCTGACCTGACCACGAACGACATCGGCGTAGTGTAAAGCTTCGGCCAAATTACGACACGGTTTGACATAGACAAACCGATTCAGACACGACGTGTGAAAGCGGGGATCGTCTTCATAAACGACGGTCCAAGCGGTTGACTCCGGGCTGGCCCAGACGCGAGTTGCACCGCGTGGCGCTTCGAAGAAGGCCCCCCGCGGGACGGTCGGCGCTTCGTCGCGGGAGGCGGCGTGGTGAGCGCTGCGCAGCGCGTGGAGAGCCCGCCGGTTGGCGAGTTCGGCCGCGAGTTCGATTGGCAACTCGCCGCGTGGCTCGCTGGCTTCTCGTTCGGCCAAAGCGTTAGCCAAAAAATCGGCGAACCCTTCGGGGGTTACTGCCCCGTGTTCCTCGACGTAGAACACATGGGGTGACAGGCAGCCCAACTGATTCCACGCGGTGACATCGACCGCGGCCCGTCCAGCGACTTTGCGCGCCATGAAACTCGAGAGCTGATCGTTGCCGACGAATCCGAAACTGATTCGATGCCCGTGCGCTACAAGTCGGCTACGCGCGGGCAAACGCAGACGGACTGACGCGATCGTCGCATCGGAACCTTGCACCGTCACGCAATCGGCTTCGTGGAACAGCGCCGCTTCCAAGTCGGTATGTCCGCCCGGCCAGACGGCCAGCTCCAGGCAACGCCCCAGCTTGGGTTCAAGTTCGGCGAGCGAATGCGCAAATAGTCGAGGCACGATGCCCCCGTTCCGAGACAGTTTCACAAACTGCGCCGACCGGGTCAGCACGCCTAGCGTAAGCGCGGTGAGTGCCGAATTCGGTAAGTTTCCCGCCGTGATATGGGCGAGAAGTTCCGGTCCCTGAGCGAGCGCCAATCTTCCGTGCCGCAGTTCCGTGGCTGGCGCGGCGAATTCATCCAACCGACGCGAATCGCCCAAATCTTGGCCGAGTAGCGTGTTGAGGCCTTCGACATTCAGCAGACGAAAGAAACTATCGAGCCCGCGAGCCAAGGTGGCGGGACCGAATCCCGTTTCGGCGGGAGCCAGCTGCAGCGCCATTCGCCGGAAACCAAACTCCGGCTCTAGCCATCGTTCCGCCGTGTAGGCCAACAGTTCAACCAACTCTTGGGTCCGACGATTCGCCAGCCACGTCGCCCGATTGCGTTTCACGGCGACGCACGCCTCCCGAATCAGTCCGGGTGTGAGCGTCGCTTCCGGCGGCAGATCGGCGAGGAATAGATTGGGCAAACTCATGAATCAAGATCGCGGAACGGAGAGCAGCGAACAACCCCGAGCCTCGGCCTCGGGCAGTCGGCCGAGCAATTCGAAAGCGTCACCTCGTCGGAGCGCGAGATCGGCCGTTTGGATTCCCAACGCCGACCATACGTTCGCCAGATCGATGATTCGCAAAATGCCCACCGCGCCGTCGGCGACTTCGCGTCCGCTCTCCGGCGAGACCACCAAGGCACGAGCCCACGGCGGAAAGCGAAACACCAGGGGTGAGTCCGATTCGCCGACCGGCTCGGAATACGCCTGGGAACTTAACTCGCTCATGCCGTATTCGGTGACGACGCTGCCGCGCGGAACAGCAAAGCGCGCGGCAAGTTCGGTGTGCAGTTCCGTTCGCGGCATTTCCCGCGAGCGTCCCTTGTATCCTCCCGTCTCCACGATGTGAGAACCCGGAGGCAATGGCGGAAGACCGCGTTGGAAGGCAGGATCATCGAGGGCGTGAACGAAAGAGAAGGCAGTGCCGATCAGATACACCGGCTGAGCTGTCCCGGAAAAATCGTGAAGGCGTTTGATCCAGCGGTCGGTATCCACCGCCCAACCTTGAGGTGTCGTCCGACCGAAAAACTCTGAACCGTTCGCGTCGAACGCCCGGTTCAGGCAGCCCAGCATGTACGCGAGGGACGAACGGGGTGCGTCTTCAGCCGAGGGCGTGAGGGCCCACAGGACCGGCCGCGACGCGGCACCAGGGTATCGGTGGGCAAATCCCGCGGTGGCGGCTCGTGAATACACCGCCAGGGAGTCGGCGTGGTGGAAGTGCCGGCTCGGACGATGCTCGGTCGTTCCGCTGGAGTGAAAGACGTGAGTTCGCTCGGAAGGCGGGATGCACGTGACCTCAAGCTCCTTCCAGGCGGCAGCGGGCAAGGTTGGGATCCCCCCAATTTGAGTCGGCGGCTGGATGTCGCAGCCTTGCCTCCGGCACCAAGCTCGGAACGTTGGATTATGCGTGAATTGGAGCGAGTAAAGTTCACCGACCAGTCCGATGAAGTCGTCCTCTGCACGGGACTTGGTCGGGCCGAAGCTGCCGTCGATAAACTCGCGTAAGCGCGTGGCGAAGGCGGATAAATTGGCGGAATTTTGTCTCAAACGTTCAGTGGCAGGCGTCAATCGGTCGAAGCGTCGGCCCGATTTACAGTCGCTTAACAATTTTTGCGCGCCAGAACACAGCGCGTTAACGAGGCGCAGGCTCTTTGACGGCGTGAACCAACCGGTTCGCCAAATCAAGCACCGCAAAACTTCCGTTGTTATGAAACACCATCCGCACTCCTTTCACGTCCCGGTGGATCGCCGCCGCTTCTTCAAAAGCATGGCGGCCGTCTCCGCCGGATTCGCTTTACCCGGTTTTTTGGCCGAGGCGCTGACCGTCTCGCCGACTGTGACGCAAGGGCCGTACTATCCGTTGGCCAAAAATATTCCGCTCGATAAGGACAACGACCTCGTCCAACTCAACGACCAGCTGACCCTGGCCGCCGGGGTGGTTACCTATGTGGGAGGAAGAGTCCTCGACAACTCCGGAAATCCCATTCGCGGCGCGTTGGTTGAGCTCTGGCATGCCGATCGAGAAGGCGACTACTTGTATTCCACCAGCGCAACACGCAACGCCGCCTGTGACGTTAACTTCGCCGGCTTCGGACAATTCCTGACTGGCTCCGACGGGCGCTTTGGGTTCCGCACGATCAAGGCCGGACTCTATCGTGGGCGGACGCGGCATCTGCACTGGGGGATCACCCTGCCCGGCGAGCTTAAGCGCACCACGACTCAGACCGGTTGGAATGAAGTCGCCTACGATCTGAACGGGATTCAATGGGACACCCAAAATTCGAATGACAATATTTTCAGTACGGTGGCGAACGCATCACAGCGGGCTTCGATGCTGCTCGATTTCACGCCGGTTCCGGCGACCACCACCGGTGAACAGGAAGCCACCTGGGATTATGTCGCAGGCCGGACCTTTACCGAGCCGACGTATCCGAACGGCGGGAGCTTGGTCGTGGGTGGGGTCCCGGTCGATGGAGGGCGTTTCAAACTCACCATCCCGGCGTATGTCGGTTACAGCTACGAAGTTTATGCCAACCCCACCTTGGCCGACCTCGGGTGGCGAGCGCTGCCCTTCGCACTCTCGGCAACGGGCGTGCTCGACCGCAACATCCACACCAGCGCCGCCGAAGGGGCGCTCGATATTTACGTCGAGGACCCAGCGGAGAAGGGCTTCTACTATGTGGGTTATCGCGTTCCCGGCGCGAACATCGGAACACCGTGAGTCAAGGTGGGCGGGCGGCTGAGAAGTCTAGTCGTCGTCAGGCGGAGAAAAATGATTTTCATTCTGCGGATCCCAGCAAGTCCCGGGGTTTACCTGCTTTCTCATGAAACGGTGTCGCCGCGGAGAAGACGACGCGCATACTTCCTTTCGCACCGTCGCGGGGAATCCGGGGCAACCCGGTTCCGTAGTCTTAAGAGTCTGGGATAATGCAACCGGAGCGACCTACGCCGATGCGCTCAAACGAACGGAGGTAATGGTTACTTTTCCGGCGGTTGGCAGCATCTTAGATCCGTCAAACTTTCTCATAAACTCGAATTTTACGGGTGCACAATTTGTTGCCGAGCCGACCTGGCTCTCGCTCGCCGCCCTCGGGCTTTTGGGGCTTGGCTTGGTAATTCGGCGTCGTGGGTGGTGAGGGGTCCGAGCCGATCCGGCGATTGCTACTTGAGGGAACGTTGGCGCGTCGCCGCCTCGCTCCCTCGCACCTCAATCCAAACAGGTTGAATCTTTCCGGGTTCCGACCGAAGTTCGGGCCGACATGAAGTTCATTTTGACGACTCACAACGTCACCTTAACCGATGCCATCGAGCAGCACGTGTTGATGCGGATTGAGAAGCTCGAAAACATCGACCGCTGGTTGATCGATGCTCGGGTGTGCCTGGAAAAGGATCACACCGGCAAATCACCTGAAAAATCGTTCAAGTGTTCTATTCGGCTCGGGATTCGTGGCCGCGATTTATACGCGGAGGATCGCGAGGCTGATCTCTACGCAGCGGTGGATGTGGCGGTGAAGAAAATCGAGCAGCAGTTGCGGCAAAAACACAGTCGGGCCAAGGCAAAAAAGAAAACCGTCGCGGCCCGGCTCAAGGAACGGGTCAGGACCGAGCGGGGTTAACGTGTTGCTACGCGCCCGCATTGTTCTGCCGATAACCGCGCCGCCCGTGGAGGACGGCGCGGTTCTGATTTCTGGGGACCGGGTTCTGGCCGTGGGTCGTTTTGCGGACCTCCATGCACAGGTTGCCGTCCCGGTGACCGACCTCGGGGAGGTGGTGGTTTTGCCGGGATTGGTGAATGCCCATTGCCACCTCGATTACACCCATCTCGCCGGTCGCTTGGTTCCGCCGCGAACCTTTCCCGATTGGATCAAGGCCATTTTGGCGGCCAAGGCCGAGTGGGACCTGGCCGCCTTCAGCGCGTCCTGGCGCGCGGGCGCACAATCGCTGCTGGAGACGGGGACCACGACGGTTGCCAATATTGAAGCGATGCCGCCGTTGTTGGCCGAATGCCGGGCGGCCACTCCGCTACGGGTCTATTCATTTTTGGAGATGACGGGAATTCGTAGTGGCAGAAGCCCGGATTCGATTCTGGAAGAAGCGATTCACACCGCACGAACGCTCACGCTCGGCCACGGGGGCGTCGGGCTGTCGCCGCATGCGCCTTATTCGACGACACCCGAGTTGATGCGCAAAGCGGCCGAAGCGGCGCGTCGGAAAGGTTGGCGGACCACGACGCATGTCGGCGAATCGGCGGCGGAGTTCGACATGTTCATGTATCGGCGTGGGTCGATGTTCGACTGGCTGGAATCGCAGCGACCCATGGAGGACTGCGGCTTCGGCTCGCCGGTCCAGCACCTCGAACGTTGTGGAATTCTTGGCTCGAATCACTTGGCGGTTCATGCCAACTACCTTTGGCGCGGCGATGCCGAACGCTTGGCCGCTTCGGGGAGCCAGGTCGTTCATTGCCCCTCGAGTCATGCCTATTTTGGTCATCGGTGTTTCCCCTTTGACGAGCTGACGGCGGTAGGCGTGAACATCGCCCTGGGTACCGATAGCCTTGCTTCGACACGGCCGACGCGAAGCCACCCACCGGTGTTATCTCTTTTGGAAGAACTGCGACAGCTCCAGGCGACAAACTCAATGATGTCGCCGCAGCGGGCGCTCGAACTGGCAACCGCTCACGGCGCGCGCGCTTTGGGGTTGGCGGGACAGGCAGGGGAACTTCGCGAGGGAAGTTGGGCGGACGTAATCGCGATTCCGCATTCGGGTTCGATTGAAGCAGCGCCCGAGGCCGTGGTGCATCATTCCGGGCGGGTGACTGCGAGTATGATCGCGGGTGGCTGGGCTATTCCTCCCAAGGAATGATCGGAGGGGCGCCAAGCCCCTCAGATTCTCGGCGCGGTGACGGTGGCTCCTTGCCAATCCATCCAACGTCGGCGGAGCTCATCAGAAACCTGGTCAACACTGAGGAGGTCTAAACCGCGACCAGCATTGATTCGCCCAAATCGGTCGCTGTACGGACGCCAGACCGCGGCGTTGGAGGGACCCCAAAGCACCAGCCCAGGAAGGCCCACGGCGGCGGCGAGGTGAGCGACCCCGGAATCGTGACCGACGAATCCCAAGCATCGTCCCAGTCGACACGCGAGTTCAGGCAGAGGCCGGGAGCGGAAGAGTTCGACGCGGCTGGTCGGTAGTCCCGCGGCGAGGCGCTCTAGGCGTTCTCCTTCGGCTTCGCCGCCCACCAGGCAAACGTTCAAGTCGGAATCGTGAACCACTTGCTGCAAGAGGGCGGCCCAGGCGGACTCCGGCCAGTTCTTTTGTGCGCTTCCCGATCCGGGATGCACCGCCAACCAACGCGGGGCGCTGACTGGTTCCGGCGTTACCTCGATCCGTGGCTGGGGATCGGCGTCGAAAATGGCTAGTTGTTCCAGAGGCTTGAGCAACTGACGCGTCACATGGATTTGACTCGCCTCGTCGGGTCGATGTGGAGCCAACACGAATTGCGCGCGGGAAACTCGAGCCACATTCGTCTGAAATATGAAGTCGGGGTCGTAGAGATAACTCACGAGCAAATGGACGCCGGCAAAATACTTCGATAGTTCAAAGTCGAGGTCGCCATTGCGGCCGAAGAATCCTGCCAGCGGACGCGACTCAATAGGAATGACCCGGTCGGCCAGGCGGCTCGCGATCGCCAAAGCGGCGAATTGAGGGTAAGCCATTAGTTCCACCGAGGCGTCAGGGAAGGCGCGACGGAGGGCCGACAGCACGGGAAGAGTGACGACGAAATCCCCGAGTGCTCCGCCCCGGACAACCAGGATTCGGCCCATCGGAGGTGGAGCAGAGGACATGCGTGCCAAAAGTTAGCGGTCCGCTCCGAGGGCCAGACCGAAGACAGCGGCCCCGAGCCAGGCCAGGAGGAGGCGCTTTGCTTTGATACTCATGCAGAAGGGACGACCCGGTGAAGGCTAGTCGGAGCTGACCAATCCGCAATTGATGCGATTGAAGAGGAAACGTCGGCTCATCCGGTAGGGCTGTGTTCCACCGCA